>DAOUVS010000016.1 GCA_030667525.1 Candidatus Zixiibacteriota bacterium
GAAAATGGAAAAAGAATGCAAAAAGAATCGCCAGAGTGACAATAAAGATATGAAATATCGATAGGCCCCAATCATGTCTGACCAAATATCTAAACCAGAACCAGGCCAGAGTTAGTGGTACCACCCAGCGAATGGTATAGGCCAAAAAGATATTTAAAAGCTTATGAAATAAAGATAATTCCTTTTTGAGCATTTTCAAATGAGGCGTCGCCAGATTATTAACATGCCATTTGAATATTTTCTTATCAACAGGAACATCGTCAGGAAAAATGGTCGGCAGCTCAGCTATTTTTTCCCAATTGCGCTGCAGGTTCATATTCAAGGCGATATGTAAGCCGAGAAGAATGACCGGAAAAAGTCCAAAAAACCAGAAAGATGGAATATATAAATCCGTCATTAATGATGGCAAAAGATATACCCGTGATAAGATATTGGCATCGGAGATCGCCAGAAGCATAATCCAGGAAAAATGCAGTACAATCAATGTGCCCCATAAAATATATCTGGATTTTTTAGAGTTCTTTTTGATTTCATCAAGGATCTTAAAATGCTGCATATTTTCAGGCAATTGAGCGCCGGAGAGATCGGCTCCGGCCAGATATTCAGGTTTGATTCCCTCAGATTCGGATAAGTCGGCCTCGCGTAAATCGGCATTATACAGATAGGTGTCCCAGATTTGGGCGCCTCTCAGATTGGCTTTATGTAAATCGGCACCGCTTAAATCGGCATGATATATTTCAGCCCGATTACCCTTGCTTCCATCGGTTTCAAGCCAGATTTCATGATCCCTGAGAATATTAATAATATCATCAGGTTCCGGTTTCCAGCGGGTTTTGGCGTTCTCAAAATTGCCAGTAGGATTCATTTATAAATTCCGACTCATTTCTATCAGTATTTTTATTCTTTTTCTATTAATCAGCAATAAACCGGTTTGAGTTTTCCTTTGTCAATTATTTTTATTGAATAGAAGCATTTAAAATCTGTATAAAAGTAAACAGCGTCGCCGTAAGGCGACGCTGTTATAGGCAAGGAAAAGGAATGTTCACCTTTACTTACGTCATTTTGTTATTTTTGTTTCAAAATTAGAAAAAATGGCCTAATTTCGTTAAATCAGGGTTACTTTTCAGGGCCAGTCTATTTTTAATAGTCGGAAAATTCGGCGATTTATCTTGACAATTCGGACTATTTGTTTAATTTGATAATAAGCAAGGCAACGTTCGATTTAACATTACATTTAAATATTTTCTTGAAGGTCATAAACCCTTCAATTTTAGTCATCTTTGAGGCCTTTGGTGTTGAGCTTAAAAATTTTAGATATATATTCTGCAAAGGCACGAAAACCTATTGACGGCGCATAGAAAAGACTTTTTGCTGTTCAAAAGGTGCTGCAGGATAAGCGGTCGGCGAAAATAAACCGACCGCTTTTTTACTTATGATTGTTTCGATTTTCCTTGACAAAGACCCCCCTAAAGGACTATTCTTATTCAGTTATTCATCTCGCTAAACATCGTAATAGAGCACGCAGATAAAATGGTATTTAAAATTGAGGCAAGGTGTTTTTGTACCTGATTGTTTTTCTTACTTATAGAAATAACTAAATAATATTACATCAATCAAAAACCTTATTACTGGAGGAGCTATGAATCGCAACTTGTTAACAGCAACATTGCTAACAGTGGCACTTTTATTGGCGGCATCATTTGCTTTCGCCGAAGTTCCACAAATGGTTAATTATCAGGGGCGACTGACCGACGATGAAGGCGTTCCGGTGGCCAATGGCGCATACCTGATAAAATTCATCCTTTGGGATGATTTGGAGGCGTCAGATCCAATTAATGAAAAATGGAACAGCGGTTTCCAGCCAGTTCAATTATCGAATGGTATCTTCAGCGTTCAGCTCGGTCAATCGCCGATGCCAGTTTTGCCATATGATGTTTTTGCCGGGAATATGGTGTGTTATCTGGGTATAACAGTGGGTGTCGAATCAGAATATTCACCCAGGACACAATTTTTGTCAGTTCCTTACGCCTTTTATGCGCACGAAGCGGAAACAGTTAATCGCAGTAGAGACCTTTATCATCAAATAATGGATGTAAACCCAAATGGTATTGTAAAAGCGCCCTTTATTACTCATGCCGATGCATCAACAGTGACGTTATATTTATACGGTGATGAGTTTCAGGGTGCGCTTGCCGAGCATACTCATGCCGGTAACAATACCCATACTCATGATATGGAAGGAACGGTTGAATCAGGCTCTGCAGCGCATGATCATTCTTATTCCGGAACATCTAACCCCAATGGCAGTGTCCACACGCACTCCGGAAATACACATTCAAATAACGTCTCCCATAGTCATAGTGGTACTACAAATAATGACGGACAACACTACCATGATTTTCTTTTTACTGGTCTACCACAAAATGGACTCTTTCTTGTAGATTGGGTGACTCCAAGCAATTTGGCTGCCCATGGATCATGGAATAACAAGGCTACCAAGTCGGTTGACATTGTTCAAAGTAATCATGCTCATGGTTTTTCAACCGGTTCTCAGAGCGCAAACCATATTCATCCGTTTTCCACCGGCAATGAAAGTGCCAATCATACTCATACCTATTCGGGAACCACCGGTTCAGATAATATTACGCATAGCCACGGCTTTACCGGTACGATTACACCGTTCGGTACCGGGTTGGAATATACCGGAATATCGGCGGCTGTTTTGCCTTCAAGCGTAATGGTTTATGTGGATGGCTCACCGGTGGCAGGGCCCTTTGACGGCGCATTTTCATCCGGCGCGATAGATTTGACCGTGTCTGTAACAGGTGCTGGAGAGCATCTGCTGGAAATCAGAGAAGAAGGGGGTAATGGAGGCCGAATAACCTACAATCTTTTTGTGGAGTAAAACCATGAGATATAAAAAATATCATTGGTTAACCTTCGTCATCTTTTTGCTGGTTATTTGCCTAATTGCTTCGGCGGAAAAGAAAGGCGTTGATGACGTCGGTTTAATTAATATCTCTGCGCAAAACAAGTTGGACGTTAAACAACAAATTGTTGAGGATGTGGAAAATCTATCTGAGTCAGGTGGTGGAGAACCAACACTATCGGTTGTTAGGGCTGGCAGCGGATTAAATTGGCAGGTTATATCGACCGGTGGCAATAAAAGTCTGTCGGGAAACAGTATTTTAAGCGGTACTATTGGTCAGACTGCGACATTTATTAGTATTTCCGGTGATCATGATTTAAATCATGGATTTTGGCAGGATTTCAAGATGCCCTGCGAGTGTGAGCCGGGTGAAGCTGATGGAATTTCGCCTATAAATATTTTAGATGTTGTTTATTTGATTAATTACAAATATAAATATTTGCCACCGCCAATTCCTTATCCACTTTGCAGTGGCGATCCTAACGTGGATTGCGTTGTTAATATTTTGGATATTGTCTATTTGATTAATTTTAAATACAAAAGCGGTCCCCCACCCGGAACCTGCGAAGAATGGACAACAGCATGCGGTTGGCCCTTAAGGAATTAATCAGGAATCAGAATGTAATATTCTAAATATATATAACTAATACGATAAGCGGTCGGCGAAAATAAACCGACCGCTTTTTATTTGTCTCCAAAAAATCAAAATGATTTGAATAGTTGTCGATTTTAAAAAGAAAACAGCTATATTCTCTCCCATGCAAACGGCACTTCATATATATGCTCTGGTTAATGAGCTAAAAGACGGCCTAATCGGCGGCAGATTTGTTTCCTCCGAGTTCTATAAAAAAGAGCGTGAGGCGTATTTACTGTTTAAGACAGAAAAAGGAACGGTTGCCCTTGGTCTGGCTTATCATCCGACCGGTTTTGGCGCTTTTGTGATTCCGCGAAGCAAAATATCTGTCAAAACAAAGGAAAAACCGTGGCCATTTTTTCAACCGGCGCTGGAGTCTGAAGTAGTTTCAGTTGAGCAGATAAACCTTGATCGGATAATCAAGGTAGATTTGAGGAATAAAGCGGATAATTATTCGATTATTATCGAAGCTATCGGCCCAAATGGCAACCTTTTGCTTCTTAATGGCGACAATAAAATTTTGGCAACACTGCGGAACAAAAAATATGAAGCAGATATTCAATACGATCCGCCTGTTGCTCTTGGTAGAATAAACCCGTTTGATTTTACCCCGAAGCAACTTACTGATTCAATAAAAGAAAGCACTGAAGAAAAGCAGATTGAAATCGGATCATTTCTCAAAAACAGTTTTCTGGGACTTGATAAAAACCTTGCCAATGAAATCGCCGAGCGGGCCGACCTTGATTATACGATGCCGGTCTGCGAAATGACCGAAGCTGAAACAGATCGTCTGGGTGGTTTTATTTTATCGACAGCCGGACTGTTTGAACGGTATGAACCGGGGTATAGTTATGAAACGCCGGCAGTGGCACCATTTAAGTTGCATCATTTATCAGGTGAACCGAACAAGTATAAAACTCTTTCGCTGGCTGTCTATGATATGATCAGGGGCCGTAAAGCTGTTAAGGCCGAACTCTCAGGAAAGCAAAAAACTCTTGAGGCGATAAAAAAATATACAAAAAAGCAAAAAAGAAAAATCGCACTTGTCGAAAAAGATATTTCGTCGGCTGAAAAATACGATATGTATCGTCAGTACGCAGAAATATTAAAGGCAAATATTACTAATATTAAAAAGGGACAAAAGAGCGTCACACTTGATAATCTGTATGATGAAAATTCCGACCAGATTACGATTGCTCTTGATCCGGCCAAAACAATAGCGGACAACGCCGATTGGTATTTTAAAAAATATAAAAAGGGCAAGGATGGAATTGGTCTGATGGAAAGACGGCTGGAAATCGCCCGGATCGAATATGATTCGGCCGAACAGATGCTGGCAGAGTTTGAAATCGATTTTGATTCGGCTGAAAAAAAATATGAAGCTGAAATCCTTGAGATTCTCCCATCCACCGAAACCAAACAGGCGCAGGCACCACGGCTGCCGTATCGAAGTTTTATTCTGGCGTCGGGGGTTACGATTTTTGTCGGCAAAGATGGTTCCGATAATGACACGACAACTTTTCGTCATGCCCGTGCTTATGAGTTGTGGTTCCATGCCTCACAGTGCCCGGGATCACATGTTGTCTTAAAGTTTCCCAATAAAAATTTCCAACCATCAAAATATGAGATAGCAGAAACAGCGGCGGCGGCAGCTTTTTATTCCAAAGCGAGAAATTCCAAATCGGTTCCGGTGATCTATACTGAAAAGAAATATGTCCGCAAACCGCGTAAAGCGAAAGCTGGTCTGGTAACAGTTGAACGCGAAACGATGGTCATGGTCGAACCAAAAAAACCGGAATAGAAATTTTGTTTAGATTCAATTAATCATAATTGAACCAAGAAACCTTTCTTTAATCAAAACGTATAATCTTGAAACATCTGATCAAAGATTGTGGAGAGAATCATGAATGAAGTTCGTCAGACTATTGAAACATACGATAAGATCGCACCAGCATACTGCCTTAAGACACGATTAAAAAAATATCTCGATTGGGAAGAACAGTATATAAAAAAACTGCTTTTTTATTCTGATTCTAAAAAACCAAAAATACTCGATGTTGGATGCGGCGATGGCCGCCATTGTCTTCTGATTGATAAAAACGGCGGCCAATCGGTCGGTATAGATCTGTCAGAAAGTATGTTAAACGAAGCCAAAAGATATTATCCCGACGGCGATTTTAAAATAATGAATATGAGACAGCTTGGATTTGAGCAAAACAGTTTCGATGGTATCTGGTCGAGCGGATCGATTTATCATATTCCGAAAAAAGATGTTGGTTTGGTATTTAAGGAGTTTCACAGAGTTCTCAGGAAAAATGGCGTTCTTGGTTTAAGTTATAAGCTGGGCGGGGGCGAAGGAATAGAGGCTAACCCGAAATCTTATGGCGGTTCTCCCCGCTACTTTGCCTATTATTCTTTAGATGAGATGGACAGCCTGCTGGCAGAATCCGGCTTTTCCGAACTCCACGCCTGCACCTACCCCGAAGAAATATTTGGCGACGATATCATTCAGGTCTGGCTGCGGAAGATAGGGTAAAAAGTCTTTTTTGGTTTTGAATGGGTCGAAATCCGGGGCGGTTTCGCAAATAAACTTGACAAAATCGAATATATTATTATATTTCTATCTGGTTAGGATATATTAAGTAAAATCAGGAGAATTTCATGCCCCTGAGATACTATTCAAAATTCGGAATTATAATTACTTTTTTTCTTTGTCTTACATTTTTCTTTGTTGAGGCAATTGCCGGTGAACCGTTTGAAATCAAAATTGAAGCAGAGTATGGAAATGATAGTTATTGCTTCGGTGGGTATGGCGCTATGCTGGGGCAGCATGCTTATGTTAGTGCGATCTTAAATCGCGGCAGTGAGGTGATGCTTGGCTATGATTTTTTGATTGCATATGACAATACAGCCTTGATATCTCATGGAGCGTTTGCAAATCCAGAAATATATGATACTCCCGGATTATATGAATGGGAATATTTCTCATATAATTTTGTTGATGATGGCGGCGGTTTATACCCCTCGGGACTTATTCAGATTGTTAGTATTGCCGACCAAAACAATGGAACTCATCATCCGATAGTTGATGCTAACACAGGACAGATCAAACTGTTACCGGAAAATACCATTCTATTCAAAATTGATTTTTTGGTGACTAATGATTATACGATGGAATGCAGTTTTATTCCGCTGAATTTTTTCTGGCGAGATTGTACCGACAACAGTATCGCTATGATTAATAGTAGCGATTCCACTAAAGCTGTTATTCAGGCGATTTCAAAAGATGTTTTCGGTTATAACGGAAGTTACTTTTCCGTAACCGATTTAAATGCAACCTTTCCTACATATTTTGGTACCCCGAATGAGTGTCTCGAATATAATCCCGACAATCCGCCGCTCCGCTTTGTTAATTTTAAGAATGGCGGAATAAAAATTATGTGTAGCGAAGGGGACGGCCGCGGTGACATTAATTTAGACGGCATTCACAATAGTATCGAAGATATCATTACATTTGCAAATTACTTTGTCTATGGTAGGGAAGCTTTCAATATCAATTTTGAGGGCCAGAAAGCTTCAACCGACGTCAATGCTGATGGAATACCACTTTCAATAACAGATTTTGTTTATATGACCAGATTATCTACAATGGATGTCAGTTCATTGGACATGTATACAATTGATAGTTCTGGTATTATCAATGCGTCAGAATATTCAGATTCATTGGTTATTGAATCATCTTTTGATATCGCTCTGGGTGCTGCGTTATTTACCTTTGAAAATGTAACTCAGCCGTATGATTTATATTTGGGCCATGACATCGCAGATATGAATTTTAAATCCAATCTATCCGGTGATACCCTTAAGGTGCTGATATATGGTATCGAGCAGGGTCGGGATATTCCTGCCGGAACCAATAATCTGCTGAAAATAGATCATTTCGGAGGCAGACCAAAATTGATTTCGTCAGAGGCGGCCGGATATTATGGCGAACGGCTCTTTTACAAAACTTCCGCAACTCAAATTCCAGATCAACTGTTTTTGTCGCAGAATTACCCAAATCCATTTAATAGTTCGACCCAAATAGAGTTTTCGCTGACCAAACCGGGTCAATGGATAATTGACATATTTAATATAACCGGACAAAAAGTCAAAATATTAAGCGCCAATGATCCGGCCGGACCGGTACAGATATTTTGGGATGCGACTGATGAAAACGGCCAATTAGTTTCAACCGGTGTTTATTTTTATCGACTTACATTTGAAAATCAATCGATAACTAAGAAGATGCTATTGATTAAGTAAAAAATTTTGTTAAAATAGATTCAATAGGGCGGAACTCTTTAGTGATTCCGCCTATTTTATTTCCATTGGTTTTTAATTGGCAGAACCACTTCGCTTCGCTTTGGGTTCTTCCCTACAAGAAAATTAAAAAATTGTCAGGAGCGCAGGGCTCCATGACCTACAAGGTTCAATGCCTTTTTGTATTTTTGGGCATATAGCCATGAATATTATGTAAAGAAACTATGTATATAATTTAGGAATAATAAAAATGGCAATAGGCAATAAAGGGGGCTAAAAAGAGGGAAAATTGAACATATATTAAATAATTTGATATAATGATATTATTGCCTAATATGACTTGACGGATTGGCGAAAAAGAGTATATTGACAAACTGTATTATTTGTGTATATGTATTTTAGAACGAAAGTTGAAAAGATATGAAACGAACATTCCAGCCATCGAATCGGAAAAAACTAAACGATCATGGTTTTCGTAAACGGATGGCAACAAAATCGGGGCGGGCGATTCTTTCACGTCGTCGGGCAAAAGGCAGAAAAAGACTGACTGTTTCAGTCAAGAAAAAGAAATAGATTGTCTCGTCACAGCCTGAAAAGCAAAAAGATGATTCAAACTCTGCTTCACTTCGGACACAGGTCCTTCTCCGGCAGATTGACCATTTATCAGGATAAAACGATTGCGGGGCTTGAACAAAGCTACGCCGGGGCATATCTTATACCCAAAAGGGCCGGTAATGCTGTCAAGCGAAACCGGCTGAAAAGGTGGTTGCGAGAGGATCTAAGGGAACTTCACAGGGATGGTAAAATCAACGGTGCCATAGCGATACGCTTTAAAGGACTGGCCGATGAGGTGACCCATAACATTTTAAGGGAAAATCTGAGAAAACTGTTTAATTCAGGTGAGTCTAATTAAAAAGAATTAAAAAAATGCCAAAACGGAAAATTTCCATATTGGTTTACCCATTTTTGCTGCTGATTCAAATCTATCGATATACCCTCTCCCCATATATCGGCAATCAATGTCGGTACTATCCAAGCTGCTCACATTATGCTGAGGATGCTCTAAAAGAACATGGAGTCTTAAACGGACTGATTATGGCCGTCAAACGAATATTTCGGTGCCATCCCTGGCACGAGGGCGGTTTTGATCCGGTCCCAATGAGACCGATTCCGGTAAAAGTTGAAAGTAATAATAGAAAATAGGAAATAACATTTTAGGGATAAAGAGATATAACATTGGATAAAAAAACAATAATTATGGTAGTCGCCCTCGGGGCGTTAGTAATATTCTGGATTCCGATCATGACCGGGCTGGGGTTAATGGAACCGCCGAAACCGCGCCCGCAAGTAACTGAACAATATGATCAACAAACAGAACAACAACCGCTTACGGAGACGCAAACGACACCGTCCGGCACTCCCCAAGCACAGCCCCTGGCTGGTTCCAATGTCGTAAATGCTACTCTTGATCAGGCAATCTTCGATGTCCCGGCTGACAGTATATATATCGAGACCGATGTCTGGTCGATTATTATGACCAATTATGGCGGCGGACCGATTTCGTTTAAACTAAAAAAATATCTTGATCAGTCAGGCCAGCCGATCGAAATGCTGCCGGATTGTGAAAATGCTACTCCTGAATTATCTATTCAGGAAGGAGCAGTGACCGATAGTCGATTACCATTTGTTTCCTCACTGCCGAGCAGAAATTACAGAGTTGAAAATAGTCCATTTGATATTTCTTATCGTTTCCAATCAGAAACCGGCAATATTGTTACGAAAAAATATCGATTTTATCCCGACCGCTATGATTATGATTTAGTTATTGAAATTACTAAAGGTTCTGACATGGGAACCGTAAGAGAGTATTCAATTGAGTGGAACAATCGACTGAGCCCAACGGAGCTGAATATTCAGGATGATTATACATCTTTCTGGGCAGCGGCGATGATGGGCAATGAGATATTCAAATTTGATGATTACGACAACGGTAGGTTCAGCTTGTCACATGATGGCGCAACACAATGGGTGGCAACAAGATCAAAGTTTTTCTCGGCAATTTTAGTCTCCCGTTCAAGACTTGGAAGCGGAGTTAAAGCGAGTGGTATCGAAATGCCGGTTCAGACACTTGATGATATTGTTGATGGCAAAGCTTTGGCTGTCGCCTTATCAATGGATGTGCCTTATGAAACTGCTTTTGTTGACAGTTTCTCGGTTTTTGTTGGGCCGATGGATTATGGAATATTGAATAATTTCAATAATGATGTGGTTGATATTATAGATATTGGCACCACCCCGATTGTTGGCTGGATAGTAAAAATATTTGCAATTCCAATAATGTGGCTCCTGCCGCGGATGTATGAGATTATTCCGAATTATGGCGTTGTTATTATACTGTTTAGTTTGCTTGTCAAAGTGATAACACTGCCGCTTTCGAAAAAAACGGTTCGTTCGATGCTGGCGATGAAAGAAATTCAGCCGCTGATGGAGGAACTGAAGAAAAAACACAAAAAAAATCCGCAGGCGCTTAATCGCGAGATGATGAAACTATATAAGGAGCATGGTGTCAATCCGCTTTCCGGATGTCTGCCTTTACTTCCGCAGATGCCACTGTTTTTTGCGCTGTTTGCGGTTTTTCGTTCGACTATTCTTCTCCGCCAGGCACCGTTGATGCTCTGGTGGGATGATCTTTCCCGTGGAGCAACATCGTTTACCGACCCGTATATTATTTTGGTTATTCTGATGGCCGGCTTTATGTTCTTTCAACAGAAAATGACCATGACAGATCCCAAAAATAAAATGCTTATTTATATGATGCCCCTGATGATGGGCTTTTTCTTCTATCAGGCGGCGGCAGGGTTGGTTTTATACTGGACCTGTTATTCATTGTTTTCGTGGGTTGAGCAGCTGGCTTTCAAAAAACTGCAAATTAGTACGGCCGAAGTTGTCGTGGATAAAAAATAGCGCTGCGAACTCGATAAGAGAAATGAAAAAAAAAAGTCTAATAGCTATAATGAAGAAACAATAGCTTCTATTATCACCCCGCCCGGTGAGGGCGGTATCGGCGCCATTAGAATCTCCGGAAAAAACTCCAAACAGGTAATTAAAAAAATATTCAAACCATTTAGGCAGAATATCTCTGCATTAAAACCGTTTATGATGTATTACGGCTCTATTGTGAATGAAACTGATACCATTATTGATGAGGTTACCATGGTGCAGATGCCGGTCGGGAATTCATATACCGGTTTGGATCAGGCCGAAATATTTTGTCATGGCGGGCAGTATGTCTTAAAACAGATATTACAGCAAATATATAAATTTGATATCAGACCGGCCGAGCCGGGTGAGTTTACCAGGCGGGCGTTTCTGGCCGGAAGAATCGATCTGACCAAAGCTGAAGCAGTGGCTGATCTGATCGCTTCGAAAACCGAATATTCATATAGATCAGCACGCGATAATCTTCTCGGTGAATTGTCGCAACATATTAATACACTTAGAGATAGAGCAATATTATTACTGGCCGAAATAGAGGCTGCAATAGATTATCCCGAGGAAAATCTGGATATTTCCGAGAAAAAAAATCAATTAGAATCGATTGAATTTCTTATAAGCAGTATCAAAGAACTAATTGATTCATACAAATCAGGGAAAATAATCAAAGAGGGATTTAAAATTGTTATAGCGGGACGACCGAACGCCGGAAAGTCTTCCCTTTTTAATTTATTATTAAATCAAAATCGGGCGATTGTGACCCCAACCCCGGGAACAACTCGTGACTATCTGACCGAATGGATCGAGCTTGACGGCCACGCTGTGTCTCTCACTGATACGGCGGGATTGCGAAAATCGGTATCTGCTATCGAAAAAAGCGGTCAATTCTATGCTGAAGTCGAAATGAAGCGGGCCGATCTGATTATCTGGATGGCCGATATCTCAAAAAAAAGTTGGAAATCTAGTTTATTATATGATTTGGAAAAACTTAGCAAATTCGGCGATGTTTTAATCGTATTAAATAAAACAGACCTGGCAAACAAAACTGCTTTTAAAAACATTTCCTCTGCTATCAAGGAGTTAGGAATTTACGGACTGATATTGTCTTGCAAAACAAGATCAGGAATTGGGAAACTTAAAAAAGATTTGATAAATTCAATAAACAAAAATATGCCAGATTTGACCGACAGATTAGTTGTGACCTCAGAAAGACATAAGAAAAAATTGACCAATTCATTAAAATATCTCAAAAATGCTCAAAAAGGGATTCAGAGCGAAATCTCTCCGGAATTGATAGCTTTTGAGCTACGACAGGCGGTAAATAAGATCGATGAAATAACCGGGCGAATTTATACCGAAGATATCCTCGATAATATTTTTTCCCACTTTTGTATTGGAAAATAAGGAAACCAAAGGTAAAATAGTTTCACGTGAAACATTTGGATTTTGACATATTGGTAATCGGCGGCGGTCATGCCGGAGTGGAAGCAGCTTTGGTGGCCTCACACACCGGCAAAAGAGTTGGATTGATCAGTCTTGATAAAACCAAACTGGCTTTAATGTCGTGTAATCCGTCGGTTGGCGGTCTTGGTAAGTCTCATATTGTCAAAGAAATAGATGCCCTTGGCGGGGTGATGGCAAGAGCGACCGATGCCACCGGGATCCAGTTTCGGAAACTGAATCTGTCGCGCGGACCGGCTGTCTGGGCGACCCGGGTGCAGGCAGATAGAACCGCTTATAATCAATATATTTGTCAAATAATTAATAATGATCCGAATATTGAAGTGATAGAGGCGGCAGCCGATGCGATTCTGGTTGAAAATGGCCAGGCGGTCGGAGTCGAACTGGACAGTGGCGAAAGTGTAATGGCGAAGGCTGTTATTGTCTGCACCGGGACATTTTTGGGTGGATTGATTCATATCGGTGAAAAAAAGATCAAAGCGGGAAGAAAAGGCGAGAAAGCAGCATATAAGCTGACCAATTCTTTTCGTTCACTTGGTTTCGAAGTTGGCAGACTAAAGACCGGAACCCCTCCCCGTCTTGACGGAACCACAATAGATTATGATTTATGTGAAATACAGCCGGGAATTGAGCCGAAACCATATTTTTCTTATGATACGAAAGCGATTGAAATAGAACAGGTTCCTTGTTTTCTGACATATACCACCAAGGAAACTAAAAAAATAATTCAGGCTAATCTTAAAAAATCGCCTATGTTTTCCGGGCAGATAAAATCTACCGGTCCGAGATATTGTCCCTCAATAGAGGATAAAATATATCGTTTCAGCGATAGGGACCGACATCAGATATTTTTGGAACCAGAGGGAAAAAACAACAGTGAGGTTTATCCGAACGGTTTTTCGACTTCTTTGCCGGAAGATATTCAACTTAAAGCAATAAAAACAATAACCGGGCTTGAAAATGTGAAAATCACGCAACCCGGATATGCGATAGAATATGATTACTGCCCGGCTTATCAAATCAAAAATTCATTGGAAACCAAACTAATCGCCAATCTGTATTTTGCCGGACAGATAAACGGGACATCAGGTTACGAGGAAGCGGCTGGACAGGGACTTTTGGCCGGACTAAATGCTTCGCTTAAAATTGATCAGGAGCCTCCGCTTATTTTGGATCGAGCCGAAAGCTATATTGGGGTGATGATTGATGATCTGGTTACTCGTTCAACCACCGAACCTTACCGGATGTTTACTTCACGGGCCGAATACAGGCTGTGCTTGCGTGAGGATAATGCTCGTGACAGACTGTTTGATTACGCAAACAGATATAATCTTATTCCAAAGGAAAAATATTCTCAATTTACGATTTTGCAAAAAGAGACCGATTTGGAGATGGCAAAACTTAGCAAAATTGTCATTTCGGTTGCAAAATTGGGAAAATTGGCCGATATTTTTGAAAAAAAAGAAAACGTTTCCCTCGCTGATCTTTTGACCGTGCCGGGGGTTGAATATGATGATATTGAGCCTTTTATAGGCAGCAATGGAAGTTATTTGTCAGACGCTGATGCTATAAAAGAGAGAGTGTCAATATTCATTAAGTATAAGGGGTACATTAAAAAACAGGAGCGTGAAGTCTCCAAATTTCGCAATATGGAGAGTCAATTTATCCCGGAAGACATGCCTTATAACGAGTTAAACGGTCTGAGAAATGAGGCACAAGAAAAATTTACCCGTTTCAAGCCGATTTCGCTTGGACAGGCAAGCAGGATCGAAGGTGTTACAACCGGTGATATAGCGGCATTGTCGGTTCATGTGAGAAAATATAGTAATAAACAGAAAAACCGGCCGGAGGTGGAGTAGTTTTGTCTATTAACGACACAAATCAGATCCCTGTTTTTTCTTCGCGCGACATTTTGGCCAAATATGATATCGATTCAAAAATCTCCTCTTATCTTGATCAAGTTTTTTTGTTCAATCAAAAAGTTAATATTGTTTCACGTGAAACATCGCGTGAGGGTCTCGATAAAATCGCAGCCGAGTGCCTCGCCCCTCTCGAATTGGGGATTGATATTAAAGGGAAAATATTTGATATTGGCTCTGGCGGCGGATTCCCATCTATTGTATTGATGCTGGCCAGACCGTAAATTGAGGGTGTCTTGATTGAACGGACCGGTAAAAAGGCAAAATTTCTTGAAACTATTGTTAATAAGTTTGATTTAAAGGGAACTGTCCATAATAAAGATTTGGGAGAGATAGCTTCTCATTTAGATCAAAACTCCTATGATTTCGGTTTGATGAAATATGTCAGGATGGAAAAGAAAGTTCTCCGGCCTGCATTGCAATTACTCAAGCCGAATGGTAAGTATTTGTATTATTCAAGAATGATTACTGATGATAAGTATGGAATCAACCATTTTAGGGTTGCTGAGCATTGTTTCTATCTTGATGATACAGAACAGGTTCGAACAGTCAATGTAATTTCTAAATTAGTTTGATATTTTTATTGCTATCTGCCGGTTTATTTATTAATCTGACTATCTTATAACAGGTTGCAAACAATTAGTAATTGAGGTCGCTGTGGCAAAAATAATTGCGGTTGCCAATCAGAAAGGCGGAGTCGGAAAAACTACCACCGCTATAAATTTTTCTTCATGTCTTGCAATGGCGGAGAAAAAAACGCTCCTGATTGATATTGATCCTCAGGCAAACACTACCTCGGGAATCGGTTTTGATAAGAACACAATAGACAGATCTATCTACGATGTCTTAATTGGCAAACATGAGATGCTTGATGTTATTTTGCCAACCGAATTGTCGTATTTGAATGTGGCGCCCTCATCGATTTCTCTGGTTGGAGCCGAGATTGAGATGGTGGGGATGTTTTCGCGGGAATTGCTACTGGCGAAGGCGTTGGAAGCAATATTAGATAAATACGACTATATAATCATAGATTGTCCGCCATCGCTGGGGCTGTTGACGATTAATGCATTGACCGCCGCGAATGGTGTGATGATTCCGGTGCAGTGTGAATATTATGCACTTGAGGGCTTATCGCAGCTTTTGGAGACTATTAAGCTGGTGCAGAAGAATCTGAATCCGGGACTTGATATTGACGGTGTTCTGTTGACGATGTACGATAGTCGTCTCAATTTATCTCGTCAGGTGGCCGATGAGGCGCGTAAGTTTTTTGACAGTCGTGTTTATGATACGGTTATCAATCGGAACGTCCGTCTATCGGAGGCACCAAGTTTTGGGAAACCGATTATTATGTATGATATCCTGTCAACCGGCGCCGAAAATTATATGGCCTTAACAAGGGAGGTATTGAACCGATGAATAGAAAAGTTGTCCTGGGTCGGGGTTTGGAGGCACTGATTCCGAAAAGAGAAGAGAACCAGGCGACCGAAAACAGTACTTACCGTACAATACCGCTCAATCTAATTGTTCCCAATCCGGTTCAACCGCGTCGTCATTTTGATGAGAAAGCTTTGCAGGAGCTATCCGAATCATTGCGGACGCAGGGTGTTTTGCAGCCGGTGGTTGTCAAAAGAGCAGGAAATGAATTTATTCTGATTGCCGGTGAACGAAGGTATCGAGCGGCGCGTCTTTCCGGTTTGGAGAGTATCCCGGCAGTTATTATTGAA
Organism: Candidatus Zixiibacteriota bacterium; assembly: GCA_030667525.1. Lineage (GTDB taxonomy): Bacteria > Zixibacteria > MSB-5A5 > GN15 > PGXB01 > JAAERC01. The sequence continues at coordinate 15,964 of DAOUVS010000016.1, forward strand.
GGTAAAGATGAATCCGAAATGCTCCAAATGGCGCTGGTCGAAAATATGCAGCGTGAGGATCTTAATCCGCTCGAAATGGCCGAAGCGTTTCGGCAGTTGATGGATGAAGCCGGATTAACTCAGAATCAACTCGCCTCGCAGGTTGGGAAAAGCCGGGCGGCGGTGGCTAATATATTACGTTTGCTGACCCTTCCTGAGAAAATCAAACAGATGCTTCGTGAAGGACAACTCAGCGAGGGGCACGCCCGGGCAATTTTGGCGCTTGATACCGATGTTGCACAAGCGCGACTGGCCGAACGGATTATCAATGAGAAACTCTCGGTGCGGGGAGCAGAAGAATCGGTCCAGCGGGTAAGGAAAAGAAAGTTAATACCGAAGAAAAGAATACCGATTTTGATGGAAGTGGAAAATTATTTGAAACAATTGTTTGGCACGTCGGTAAAAATAAAACCAGGTCTTAAACGGGGTCGGATTGAAATCGAGTATTATGGCGATGAGGATCTTGATAGAATTTTAGAACTGTTTAAAAAGATAAATTAGTTATATGTCACAAACCAAATATTATAGTATTCTATTTGTTCCCGATGGGGTCGAAAACCAATTTGGTATTCGTCTTCGGTCTTGGCTGTTTAAAACTATAATAATATTTTTCTCACTCCTTTTGATTGGGATAGTTTTTTTCTTTTCGTTTTATGGAAAAATATTGATGCGCGCATCGCAGGCAACGCAGTTGCAAACTGAAAACGAATCGCTGAAACGGTACAAGTACAAGCTGAGCCTATTGGAAGAGAATATGAAAGAGGCACGTAAGCGGGTTACCCAGATATCCGCATTGGCCGGAGTCGATTTTGAAATTCCGGAACTTCCGCCAGATTCAATTCTATTTGCCGAGATGGGCAATACCAAACCGGCGGTGGTGCAAAAATCATATCCAATAAATGAAACATTGCCGGAAGGGTTTCCGGTTGAGGGGTACATCACGCGCGGATTTTCGGATAACCCCAAAGATTTTCATCCCGGAATTGATATTGCCGGCGAGATCGGGACGCCGATTTTGTCGACCGCGGCCGGACTGGTGACCCAGGCTGAATTTGATCCGGTTTACGGTCTGATGGTAGTGATTGAGCATGAGAATAATATTTCAACTTTATACGGACATAATAGCGAAATTCTGGTCGAAATCGGTCAGGAAGTTTTGGTCGGGAGCCGGATTGCCCTGTTAGGTAATACCGGTAAATCGACCGCACCTCATTTGCATTATGAGGTTCGTGAAAATGGAAATCCAGTTAACCCTATAAAATATAAAACAGGTTATGAAATACTCAACAAACAAAACTGAAGGTGGGATTATGAACACCATCATAGGAAAAGATACTGTCTTCACCGGAACCCTTGATGTCAAGGGAGCTATCCGGGTTGACGGAACGGTCAAAGGCAAAGTGATATGCTCCGATACCGTTACGGTCGGTACCACAGGATATGTGGAAGCCGATCTCGAAGGTCAAATAGTTGTTGTGGCGGGCAAAGTGGTTGGAAATCTGACCGCGACCGAAAAGCTGGAACTTCAGGCTAAATCCGATGTCGAGGGAGACCTTAAGACCAAATCACTGGTAGTCGAGCAAGGCGCTATTTTTTGCGGTTCTTGTAAGATGAAAGGTGGTCAGAAGGATTTAGGTTTTTTACCTCCGGAAGAAAAAAACAATCTCAACAAGCCTTTGGACGACAAGGAAAAAGAGAAATCTAAATTTAAAATATAGTCCAAATATAGACAAATGGGTAATTGTGGATAACTTTCGGCAAATGTGGATTACTCTGTATTGTAATAATCCGCAATAGCTTAGGGGTTCCAGATAAACTCCTGAATTATCGATTTGTCCACAACTTGCTTTCCTGTTTCAAGTTGTAGTGTTACTGGGGTAGTAGTTTTTTGGGTATATAATAGTTACCCTCCAATCTATAATATGGAAAGATTTCTCTGAAGGGTTAAAATTGATGACTGAAAACAACAACGATCTTCAAGCAGTTGAAAAACTTAACGAATCTTACTCAAAAATAAAATCCGAAATAGGCAAAGTTATTATTGGACAGGATAAGGTGATCGAGCAGTTAATTATTGCTCTTTTGTCGGCCGGGCATTGTCTTTTGGTTGGTGTCCCCGGTCTGGCCAAAACTCTACTTATCTCTACTCTGGCCAACATCTTAGAGTTTAAATTCAACCGGATTCAGTTTACTCCCGATTTGATGCCGTCAGATATTACCGGAACTGAAATAATTGAAGAAGATCGAGCCAGTGGCGGTCGGTCATTCAAATTTGTGAAGGGTCCGGTGTTTGCTAATGCCATATTGGCAGACGAAATCAACCGAACTCCGCCAAAAACGCAGGCCGCTTTGCTTCAGGCGATGCAGGAACACGAAGTTACTGCCGCTGGAGAGACATTTAAGCTTGAAGAGCCGTTTTTTGTGCTGGCGACTCAGAATCCGATTGAGCAGGAGGGGACATATCCGCTTCCGGAGGCTCAGTTGGACAGGTTTATGTTCAATATTTTTGTCGATTATCCTTCTGAAACCGAAGAGGAAAGTATTGTTAAGGCGACCACTGTTGCGCCAAATTATAAGCTAAATAAAGTTTTGACTGGCAAAGAGATAGTAGAATTTCAGCAATTGGTCAGACGGGTTCCGGTTTCAGACCATTTAATAGAATATGCGGTCAGTCTGGCTCGTGCGACCCGCCCGCATAATGATAATTCTCCTGATTTTATCAAAAACTGGGTTTCATGGGGCGCCGGTCCAAGAGCTTCGCAATATATGATTTTGGCGGCAAAAACCCGTGCGATTCTTGATGGCCGTCCGACTCCCGGCCCGGAGGATGTTCGTTTTGCCGCTCTACCGGTTTTGCGGCATAGGATTGTGACCTCATTTAATGCCGAAGCCGATGGTGTCGATACCGCCGTTATTGTTGAAAAGCTTTTGGAAACAGTCAAAGCAAAGAGTTAGTATTATAATCTCGTAGGGCAGAACCCAAGCGAAGCGACGCGGTTCTGCCAATTTAAAAAAAAGTGAATATAATCGGCGGAACCACTAAAGGGTTCCGCCCTACAAATTAATCTTCAAAGCGTTTTGGTGGGCGGATGTCAAAATCTGCCCCATTCCAAATACCGATTGACAATTTCATCATTGTTACTATATTAAAACAAGCTTCATATCGTCTTATTGTGAATTATGTCAGTTATTTTTCCGGGAGGAATATAATGCGGGCAAAAATTATTTTTTCTTTGATAATATGTTTATTAATGGTGAGTTCCTCATTTGCCGAACAGAGAAGCCGTCCTCAATTTGAAATTGAAATAGTTAGCACCGATTCCACCGATCCTTATGGTGTTATTCAAGGTACTACTGTATCTGTCCCAATTATAGTCAATAAGGCGACGCACAAAATCAGCGGTTTTGATTTTTGTATTGAATATGATCCACGTGCGTTAATACTCCTTGATGTCCAGCCGGGCTCATTTCTAACACAAAATAATTGGGAACAGTTTGGATATGAGTTTCAGTTGGATAGTGGTATTATTGTTGATACTATAAATCCTGTTCAGGTTGTTGCTATTTGGGGTTCAATTGAAAAGATTAATTTTACAACGCCGCCTGTTAATATAAATTCTGGTGATACATTGGCGGTAATGAAATTTTATGTATCGCATGATTTAACTTTGGAATGTCAATCAATTCCAGTAAAATTCTATTTCAACGATTGTACAGATAATATAGTTTATTCCTGGCCAGCAGAAAAGGTGTACTATCCAAGAGAAGTATTCAGTTTTGATGATTCATTAATTTTTGATTTTAATTCCGAGTCATCTTTTAATAGTGATTGTATCTACCCTGATTCAGATCGAGGTCGGGGATTTAATAAACGCTCCATAAATTATAAAAACGGCCGGGTGAAGTTTATATGTATTAGTGAGATTGAAGATTGGAGTTATGGAGATATTAATCTTAATGGAATAGCCTATGAACCTGTCGATGCCGTAATATTCACAAATTATTTTATGGAAGGCTTATATGCTTTTACTGTCGATGTTGCCGCACAGTCCAGAGCGACTGATATAAATAATGATGGAATTCCATTAACACTTGAAGATCTGGTATATCTTATTCGGATTATTGTCGGTAACAACTTGCCGATTGATCAGGTTGCGAGTATGCTTTTTAAGGGAAACCTGAAAATCAGGGCGAATGAAACCAAAATTACTGTAAATTCGAAATTTGAAATAGATGCCGGTGCTGTCCATCTCTGCTTCTATGCGCCGGGGCAAATCACTAATGTTGTGTTATCTGACGCTATGTCGCATATGAGTATTGGGCATACCGTATCAAATGATTCTTTGAAAATATTGATATATAGCTTTGGTGAGCTGTTTTTTGGAAATGAAAAATTAAGTATTCCCGCCGATTTGACAGAACTGGTTAGTTTTGAATACACTGGTGAAAAGCCAACTTTGGCCTATGCCTCTGCCGCAGTGTATTACGGCGAGAAAATAGACTTACAGACAATGGAAAACTCTCCGTTTTCAATCAAAATCGGGAAAGTCAAAGAAGTTATGGGGGGAACCGAAGTATCTCTGCCGGTGATAAAATTATCCGGAAACTCAGAGATGTACGGTTTTGATTTTCTTATTAGTTACAATACAAATGCAATGTTATTCAAGGGTGTTTCGGAAAATTCGGAACTGTTTGATATTCCTGGTGAATATGAATGGGAATATTTTACCTACAGCTTTGATAATGACCGTCCGTGCGATAGCGGTTGCCCATCAGGCTTATTAAGATTTGTTGGTACTGCTAATCAGAAAAGCAATTCGCATACTCCCCAATCATTATATATTCCAGATAATACAACTTTGTTTACTCTCGATTTTATTGTTAGTAATGACATGACTCTTATGGGCGAATTTTTGCCGGTCAGTTTCTTCTGGAAAGATTGTACCGATAATGCGATAAGGTGCAAAGGTGTTCCGGGCAACCGGTTTGAAACCAGAAGTCAGATAGCACTATCAAATCGTGTATTTGATGTGGAGAGCAGATACGACAATATTTTTTATGAGATTACCGATAAAAATTGCGGATTTCCCACATTAAATGGAGCGCAGGAAGAGTGCTATGGTCGGGTTAATTCTCAACGACTTGATTATATCCCATACATCAATTTTTATAATGGCGGTATAAAATTGATAGATTGCGGTTGTGTTGATGATAGGGGTGACATAAATCTCAATGGTATAGCTTATGAAATTGTCGATGCTATGCTATTTGTCAGCTACTTTATTTATGGTCCTGAAGTATTCGCAATCAATGTCAATGGGCAAACCTCTGCTACTGATGTTAACGGTGATGCGATTCCCTTAACAATTGAAGATCTGGTGCATTTTATTCGAATTATTGTTGGTGATGCCTTAGCGTATGGTGCTCCCCGTCCGAGTGAACATTTTTCGGGAACATTAAATATAGAAAATGACGAAAACAGTATTACGGTAAGCGGGGAATTCGAAAAAGCGGTTGGTGCAATTCATTTATGTTTTTACGCACCCGGCCAAATCGACGATGTATATCTAACCGATGCGGCCAACCATATGTTTTTAATGTATGCGCATAAAAATGATTCTCTGAAAATAATAATATTTTCATTGGAACATATTAGCCTTTCGACTGATTATAAAGATATTGTTAATGTCAAATATTCCGGCGCAGAACCTGTTCTGGCCTATGCCTCTGCCGGGGGACATAAAAGTGAAAAGGTTGAGTTAACGCTTGATTACATGACCGATAGTCCGGTCGAAGCAACATTACCGATTGAATTTGAATTATCCCAGAATTTCCCAAATCCGTTTAATCCCAATACCGAGATAAAATTCGCGCTTCCCCGCTCATCTGATGTTACGCTCGATATATTTGATATTACCGGGCGAAAAGTTGTTACCTTAATAGATAATAAATTATCAAGCGGCCCGCATGCGATTACCTGGAATGGGCGGGATAAATCTGGAAGAGAAGTTTCAACCGGAATATATTTGTATCGTATCAGCACCGAAAAGTATTCAGATACAAAAAAGATGTTGCTGTCGAAATAAATATTTGCCGAAACCCTGCGGGATTTCGACCTACAATTATCTATTGACATGCCCATGTAAATAGATATATTAAAACAAGCTTCATATCGTCTTATTGTGAATTATGTCAGTTATTTTCCCGGGAGGAATATAATGCGGGCAAAAATTATTTTTTCATTAATAATATGTTTATTAACAACGAGTTCATTATATGCCAAACAACAATACTTTAGCAATTTTGAAACTGAAATAGTTGAAAGCCAACCGTTTTCAATCGAAATCGGAAAACCGAACGATGTTACACTGGGGACACGCGTTTTGGTGCCGGTTACTAAGGTTGCCGGAGATGCTGAGATTCATGGTTTTGATTTCATAATAAGCTACGATAGATCAGCTTTGGCCTCTTTTGGAGCTTATAGAAATCCTGATTTGTATGCCATCCCCGGCGATTATGAGTGGGAATATTTTACTTATCGATTTGTTGATAATTGTGGAGAAAACTGTCCTTCCGGACTTTTACGAATGGTAGGTATGGCCAATATGAATGATGGCATCCATGAACCTGTGAACATCACATTGCCAGATAATACCACTCTGTTTACAATGGACTTTCTGGTTTCCAATAATTATTCTCTTGATTGTCAGTTTCTTCCAATTAACTTTTTCTGGCGCGACTGCTTCGATAATGAGATTTCAGCAGTTTTAAATGGAGATCCACCTTATGAAAAGTTTATGGCAGTTTCGCGTGATATTTATTCCGGAAGTGATGGTAGCTTTATTGCTGATCAGTTTACAAAATTCCCAACTATTTACGGTGTGCCTGATGAATGTTTGGACACCCTATCCCGATATCCTTCAATTCGATTTATTGATTTCTATAACGGAGGAATTGCGATAGACAACTTCGATGATTGTGGACCGCGCATTGGTGATGTAAATTTAAATGGAAAAGAATTTGAAATTGCTGATGCGGTAGTTTTTACCAATTATTTTATATATGGTTTCGCAGCATTCACTGTCAATGTTGATGGACAAACTGCCGTAACGGACGTGAATGCCGATGGGATACCTTTAACTATTGAAGATCTGGTACAATTAATTCGCGTTGTTGTTAATGATACAATGCCGCCTGTTAATAATGACTCGACTGAATTTAATTCGGGGACATTAAATATTCATTACTATAATAGTAATATAACCATAGGCGGTTCATTGGATAAAGATGTTGGGGCAATGCACTTATGTTTTTATGCGCCAGGTTTTATTAATGATGTAAAACTCAGTGATCAATACTCCAATTATTTGTCTATAATGCATGACCGAATAGATGACTCTTTGAAGATATTGATTTATAGTTTTGATCGAGAAACAATATCTTCAGTTGAGTCAGATATATTAAATATTGAATATTCAGGTGCCAGACCTGTTTTAGCTTATGC
>DAOUVS010000161.1 GCA_030667525.1 Candidatus Zixiibacteriota bacterium
CGAAATGAACTTCCAGATTAACATTGGGAAAAACAGCTTTGTCACTGTCAGCTTCAATGCCTTCGGCTCCGATCACGCCACCGATAATATTCAGGTGTGAATAATCAACCGGATATTCTTTTTCGGATGCGGTTGTAATAACACCAAAAGGTTGTGGGTAAATAACCTCGTGCCCCCGATAGGCAGATTTGCCAATTTCACACATACCGACGCAGCCGTCAACACAGGTGACGCACATACCCGATATTGGAGTAATTGAATCTTCGGTCCGATTTTTGGTCAGCGTTGCGGCTGATCGATTAACTCTGGTGAGAGACATCTTTATTTTCCTCCTTTGCCTTGCAGTCCTTGTCAATTTCACAGGCCACGCAAGGGTCCATATAACACATCATATCATCAAATTTATCTTTATCCAGACAGGGTGCGCTGATATTAGCGCAACCGCCGCATATTGCTTTGTCAGGTTCAGTGAAAGTGCATCTTAACTGGCAGGCCGGGCAGACATACATACAACCGCCACACAAACGGCATTCCTCTGATTTGACATCAAATGGCGTTCCGATGCTTCTGTTTTGTCCTCTACCGCGAAAACCAATTGCCTTGGCGACCATCTGTTCTTCACACATACGGACGCACAGACCGCAAAGAATACAGTCTTCATGTTCCTGGCGAAACCGCTGTTGTTTTACATTGTATTTTGAGGCAATATCCTGAATCACTTTGGATTGAGGGCATGACGCCAACAGCAGTTCAATGACCATTTTCCTGGCCCGCGACACACGTTTCGTTGTCGTGCGAACCTTCAATCCCTCTTCAACGGGATAGGTGCATGAAGAAACCATCTTGGATCTTTCTCCCTCACCGATTTCGACAACGCATAGTCGACAAGCTCCATACGGAGAAAGTCCTTCCATGTGACAGAGAGTCGGAATGGGAAATCCCAGCATCTTGGCCGCCTCGAGTACAGTGGTCCCTTTTTCGACCGATATATCGATGCCGTTTATATTCAGAGTAATCATGTTACATTTACTCCTGTTGAGGTCTTTTGATTATTAGCCTTTTCTTTTTCATCTTCTTTGGGTTGAGTAAACTCCAGATCGCACCGCAAACATCTGCGAGCTTCACAAGACGCGGATTTTGCAGAAAGACAAATTTCAACTTCCTCAAAATCTGACCTGCGCTTATCAGCCGGAACATGTTTAACTTCCACCCGACTTGTTGATACCTCACCAGAGTCGCTATTTTCCGAAGTTGTAATAAATACCTGTGGCAATTTCGATTCTGCCTTTATTACCATTTTTTCTCCACGGATGTAACGATCAATCATTAAAGCTGATCTTTTTCCATCGGCAATTGCATTAATGACAGTATCGGGTCCCCGAGTAACATCACCAATTGCAAAAACGCCGGGTTGGCTGGAAAGGTGAGTTTTCGGATCGGTTTTTATTGTATTCCATTTGGTTAATTCAATCTGTTTATCATTTGCAGATATCATTGTTTCTATTCCCGTATCTTCACTAATCGCAACGATCAGCGTATCGAGTTTCACCAAATGTTCAGTGTTCTCAAGAGGTACCGGTCGCCGACGTCCACTGGAATCAATATCGCCCAGTTCATTATTCAGGCATTCCAAAGCGGTTAACTTACCATCGGAAGTAATTACTTTTGTGGGAGTAACCAGAGTCACAATTTTAATGCCTTCGTCGTCCGCCGCTATAATCTCTTCGGTGAAAGCAGGCATTTCGTCCCGCGTTCTTCGATATAGAATAGTGACACTTTCGACATCCTTTTGCCGAAGCGCAGTACGAGCCGCATCAACCGCCGAGTTACCACCACCGATGACACCAACATGTCCTTTGGCAAGATGCTCATTTCTGAGATTATAAGCTTTAAGGAACTGTATTGATGGATAAACACCATCGGCATCCTCGTTTTCAAGGTTTAAAGGCCGGCTCTTATGAGCACCGGTAGCCAGCAGAACCGCCTTATAATCGTCCTTAAAAAGTTGATCAAGGGTTATATCTTTACCCAGAGCAGTATTGCACTTAATTTCAATATTTTCATTTACAAGAGAATTGATCTCTTTTTCAAGTGTCTCTTTGGGCAGACGATAAGATGGAATAGTACAATACAACATTCCCCCCGGTTTATTTTCTGCCTCAAATATTGTGACTTTGTACCCCTTTAATGAAAGGTAATGAGCGGTCGTGATTCCGGCCGGACCGGATCCAATAATGGCAACTTTCGGTGGTTTTCCGTCTGTCCACACGGCCAATTCCGGTTTATAAATTGAGGGATCGACATTATCGGTAACAAAGCGCTTGAGAGCACGGATCGCAATAGGATCACCTCCCGATGTCCCGGCTCGGCACTTATCCTCGCAAGGATGATTGCAAACTCGGGCACATACAGAGGGGAATGGGTTGGCCTCGCGAATAGCCATATAAGCCTCATCGTATTCGCCCCGTTCAATATGGGCGACATATCGCCAGACCTCGGTTCCGACCGGACAGGCTGTCTGACAGGGAGCGCCGACAAGGTCTTTGCAAACATAGGCATCACACCTTTTGTCGATAATATGCCGTTCAAATTCCTTTCGGAAATACTTGAGAGTACTGAGAACCGGATTAGATGCCGATTGCCCCAAGCCGCACATAGTTGTATCTTTTACAACATGGGCCAACTCTTCCAGTAAATCCAAATCCTTCATAGTTGCCTTACCCTGGGATATATCCTCAAGTATTTCATGCATCCGTTGCGTACCTTTACGACAGGTAAAACACTTGCCGCATGATTCATCTTTAAGGAAGGCCATAAAATATTTGGCCACATCAACCATGCAGGTGTTTTCATCCATAACAATCATACCGCCGGAACCCATAATGGAGCCAGCTTTGGCAAGACTATCATAGTCAATTGACATATCAAACATGCTGGCTGGAATACATCCACCAGACGGTCCACCAGTCTGTACTGCCTTTATTTTGGCATCACCGACCGGGCCACCGCCAATATCATAAACAACTTCACTGATTTTTGTTCCTAACGGTACTTCGACCAAACCGGTATTTTTTATCTTTCCCACCAGGGAGAATATCTTGGTTCCGGTGTTACCGGGAACGCCTACTTTAGCGTATTCATCGCCGCCTTTGCCAATGATTACCGGAATATTGGCGAGAGTTTCAACATTATTAATACAGGTGGGGTGTCCCCAAAGTCCTTTTGATATTGGGAATGGGGGACGCTGTCTTGGTTCGCCGATTAAATCTTCCATTGACTTAATAAGAGCAGTTTCTTCGCCACAAACAAAGGCTCCGGCACCTCGGAATATTTCTATATCAAAATCAATTCCAGTGCCCATAATATTTTGGCCCAAAATACCTAAATCGCGGGCCTGCCTGAGAGCAATCAGGGTATGTTTTATAGCTAATGGATATTCACTGCGGGCATAAATTATTCCTTTGGTGGCGCCAATTGCAATACCGCCAATTAATATTCCCTCAAGTATCGCATGGGGATTGCCTTCCAATAGGCTACGGTCCATATAGGCACCGGGATCGCCCTCATCAGCATTACAGATAATATATTTCTGTTCGCCATTTTTCCCTGAAGCATGGGCAAATTCCCATTTTTTACCGGTAGGGAATCCGGCTCCGCCACGACCTCTTATTCCCGATTTTAAAACTTCATCAATGATTGATTTTGGGTTATGTTCTGATAAAACTTTCTCCGCTGCGGCATATCCGTCCTGTTCAATGTAGTTGATAATTCTAATCGGGTCCAAATTCTCATTGTTTCCCAAAATCGTTCTGGTTTGTTTTTTAAAGAATGGGATGTCATTCTGATTGCTGTATTTTTTTTGTTCGCGTGAATCTTTATAAATCAAATTGTCTGCAACATATCCACCGATAGCGGCGTCGATGACTGTCGGAATGTCATCCATTTTAAGTTTGGGATACAGATGGCGACCGGGCTGCACCAAAATAAATGGATCCATTTCACAGAAACCCTGGCAACCGGTTATTCTAATTGCCACTTTTTCCTGTAATCCCTGTTTCAAAATATGTCGCTTCATGACCCTGATAACATCATTAGCCCCACTTGCCAAGCCCCCGGTTCCTCCGCATATAACCAAAGTTGGTTTATCATACTCGACATTTTTTTCGTCTAATATGCGATGACGGAAGTTGTGAAGTTCTTCAACCGTATGAAGTTTTTTCATCTATTGATTTCTCCTCGAACAATCATATGATTCTGTTTAGTCAATTGTTGATCCGCCCAAATCCAGCAAATGTCCCTTACAACCGCTTCGCGAGCAAATCTGAACCACTCCACCACCTCTTACTATCATTGGTACCATAGGTGCTCCGCAGTCGCCGCAAGGTGCGCCGCCTATTAGCTCGGCATGGCAATGAGGACAAAACATCTGGACAACTGTATCACGCGGTATATCATGTTCGGAATCGACCGCGTCGCTGCCATAGACACTCGATAAGGTTAAACGGCCGTGTTTATTGCCAAACGAAACTGTTACGCGAACAACCGGATGTCCATCAATAACATGTCGTGCATCCATCAGACTGTGATTACACCGTGCACAACTGACCTCCAGGGGAAAGACTCGCTGGTCGGTTTCAACTTCCAACTTATCAAAACCTTCAGTAGCCTTATCCAGAATTCCCTTTACCTCTGAAGTCTTTACATTTGAAAAATAATGACCATCAACAACAACAACCGGACCAAGTGCGCAGGCACCAAGGCAATTAACTGTTTCCAATGTATATTCATTATCGGGGGTAGTTTCGCCTCCTGCTATTCCCAACTGCTTTTCAATTTCTTTGGCAATTGCAGGTCCACCGCGAACATGACAGGCGGTTCCCAAACAAACCGATATAAGATGCTTTCCGCGCGGTTTAAGACTAAAAGCTCTATAAAAAGTGGCGACTCCGTAAATATCGACCAATGAATGCTCGGTTTCGGCTGCAACGGCGCGTAATTCCTGTTCGGGAAGATAACCATACTTGGATTGGATTTCTTCCAGTGTCGCAATCAATTTCCCTTTATGATTATTTGTTTCGGCCTGCTTACCTACATCCTCTACTTTTTCCATTGTATAACCTTTATATTTTGGCAAATTGTCGAATCAGTAATGTTATTGCTTTATCTATATTCCTCGCAATGCCAAACACCCTCTTCCGGCATCGGCAAAAGGCAGTCTTCATAATTATCGCAATTTGAACATAAACCCTTGCAGGGATGTTGTTTCATTTCTCCTGAAAGAGGTTTAACCGAAGTGATAATCGGTTCTGCAATACTGCATTCACCGCTATCATACGTTTCACAATACAGCGCATCGAATCCGCGTTGAGAGCGATAGACACAATCAGGGGCATTATTGCAGGTCATGCAAAGGCCGGGTCTTTCTGCTTTTAATGGCGAATTCATAATAAATTCCTTCCCTTATGGAGAAAAACGGAAGATTTTAAAAAACAAGGGATCGGCTCGTTTTCCCAGAACCAGCTTTTTCTTGGCTTTGTGAAAGAAGGAGACACCGGAAATAACAAACCAATCCCTTTTTTTATCATAATGACAATATGTCTTAGCAACATTATCTCGCGTTCTATCATTAACGTTCATGGTTGTAGTAACAAAAGCTGTGCCGATTTTTTTCAAAGAGACAGAGATAGTTAATAGTACAAACTGAAATAATATAACCTGATGAGTAACAGTGCATTGGAATTACATCGAGGATGCTTTAGTTTTTATACTATCAGATATTTACCGGTTTTTATTAATCGATAAGTGGGTGAAAATGAATCGCCGGGGAATAACTCTCCGGCGGTAAGATGTTTTTGATAATGTCGATCGAATATCTTACGGAAAAATGCCGCGATCTTTTAGCACCGTTTCCAATCGTGACAGGGCCACAATATATGCCGCTGTCCGCCAATCGGTCTTATGTTTCCGGGCCGTATCACGAACCTTTACATAAGCCTTTCTCATTTTCTTCTGAAGCTTGCCGTCAACTTCCTCAATGTCCCAAAATTCACTTCTTTTATTTTGAAGCCATTCAAAATAGCTGACAACGACTCCTCCTGAATTGCAGAGAATATCCGGAAGCAGATCAATTCCACGTTCGACCAGTATCTTGTCTCCATCCGGATTTGTCGGTCCATTTGCCCCCTCAGCAACCAGTTGTACATTCAAGAGGGGAGCAGTTTCGGCAGTAATTTGGTTTTCCAATGCTGCTGGTATAAAAATATTAGCACTTGTCTCCATACAGGTTTTGTGATTGCCCAATTCGGCTCTGGGATACCCTGCAACGCCGCCATTTGTTTTTACATGGGAGGTAAGATCCTCCGGATCAATACCGTCCGAATTGATAATAACTCCGGTTGCATCTTCAACAGCGACTAATTTCGAACCATAAGGTTTCAGCAGCTTCGATGCCCATGAGCCGACATTACCAAATCCCTGAACCATATAGGTTGCACCACCGAGGTTAAAACCTTTATCTTTGGCCCATTCGACTATCGAAAAAACAACCCCCTGACCCGTTGCCTTATCGCGCCCGATACTGCCACCAGCCTCAATTGGCTTTCCGGTTACAACATGGGTACAACGCTGCCGTTCATGAGGCGGCATCATCGATAAGTAAGTATCCAAAATCCATGCCATTATCTGAGCATTGGTGTTGACATCAGGAGCGGGAATATCGTATTCCGGGCCGATATTATTTCCAAGCGCAAAGGTAAATCGTCTCGTGATTCGTTCAAGTTCGAGTTTTGAATATTTGGATGGATCAAATTGAATTCCTCCTTTGGCACCGCCGAAGGGAATATCGGTTATTGCGCTTTTCCAGGTCATCCAGGTCGCCAGAGCGCGGACCTCATTGATATTCACCGCTGGGTGATACCGCAAACCACCCTTATAAGGCCCGAGAACATCACAATGCTGGACACGATGTCCCGTGAACATCTCAAGTTTTCCACTGTCCATCCTGACCGGAAAATTTACCGTGATTTCATTAGTCGTCTTTGAAAGTCTGTCCCTGACGCTGGAGTCAAGGTCCATTAAATCAGCGGCTTTGTTA
>DAOUVS010000219.1 GCA_030667525.1 Candidatus Zixiibacteriota bacterium
ACGGTAGCATCGGCGATCTGTATCGGTTCTGGCGGTTCGGCAGGGCGTGAAGGTCCAATTGTCCAGATCGGTTCGGCGATCGGTTCAGGTCTCGGCCAGTTATTTAAGATGCCCGGTTCGCGCGTTAAGATTCTTGTCGGTTGCGGAGCCGCGGCCGGAATTTCGGCGGTTTTTAATGCCCCGATTGCAGGAGTTATATTCTCACTTGAGATTATTCTCGGCGATTTTGCTATCAAGACATTTTCACCGGTTCTGCTGGCATCAGTTGTTGCCTCAGTTGTGACGAGGGCTTTTCTGGGGGATCATCCTGCCTTTGATGTTCCCGATTATAGTTTAGTCTCTGCGGCTGAAATACCACTTTATATGATTCTCGGATCTGTCTGCGGTGCTGTTGCGGTTTTGTTCACCAAAACACTCAGCGGTTTTGAAACATTCTTCGATAAACTCAAAATGCCGCCGATGTTGAAACCGGCGCTGGGCGGATTGATTCTTGGTATTATCGGAATGTATTTCCCGCAAGTATTTGCCGATGGATATGAGACAATAAAATTAACGCTCTACGGAAACATGATGGTCTGGCTGATGCTGATTTTGATATTTCTGAAAATTGTTGCTACCAGTCTGACCCTTGGTTCCGGCAATTCCGGAGGTATTTTTGCACCTTCATTATTTATTGGTGCTGTCACCGGTGGGACCTTTGGTTATTTTGTGCATCTGTTATTGCCGGGCATCACCGCTACTGCTGGAGCATATGCATTGGTGGGGATGGCGGCACTGGTGGCCGGTACGACCCATGCTCCAATCACAGCCTTATTAATTATTTTTGAAATGACCGGTGATTACCGAATTATTTTGCCGCTGATGGTGGCGGTTGTGTTTTCAACTTTGGTTGCCAGAAGAATATTTGAACCATCTATTTATACGATCAAACTTATCAGAAAAGGAATTTTCCTTAAGGCCGGTAAGGACACTGCAATTTTGCGGGCGTCGAAGGTATCGGAGGTAATGGACAAGGAGTTCGAAACAATTCCGACCAATATGCCGCTGGTCAAAATTATGGAAAAGATAGAATCATCTAAGGGAACTAATTTTATTGTCATTGATAATCAGGGTCGGTTTGTTGGGACACTGTCCTTACAGCATATCCTTGGCATAATAACCCAGCATACTCTTGATTATCTTATTATCGCCAAAGATATCGCCTCGACCGATTACGTGACCGTTTGCCCCGACGATGATTTGGAAATCGCCCAAAAGAGATTTGGTCTTGGCGGCAGTTCATTTATCCCGGTTGTCAATAGAGAAGACCCATCGCTTATTCTTGGTGTTCTTCGCCGTGAGGAATTGGTCCAATATTATAATAGAAAATTAGTTGAATCGTTTAGACAGTGATTTAAATCAACAAAATAGATTATTGTTCGTTCTCGACCGTTGGCAGAATTATTTTAAATTCGGTCCCAACGTTTGGTGTCGAGGTCAGCTTGATCTCGCCTTTATGATTTTTGATAATAGATTTGCAATTGGCCAGTCCAAGACCATGCCCGGATTCTTTTGTCGTAAAATGAGGCTGGAATATTTTTGCCTTTACTTCATCTGACATTCCAATACCGTTATCTTTGATTAAAATAGCGACCAGATTAATTCCGGCACCGGATTTGACTTCAATTTTTATTTTGCCTTTATACGATATATCTCCAGCTTCTTTTTTGTTGGCTGCAAGATTTTCTATAGCGTCGGCCGCATTGTATAAAAGATTCATCAACACCTGCTGAATCTGTCCGATATCGACCATCACCTTGGGCAGTCTCGGTTCAATTTCAATAGAGAACATAATTTTTTTGAAACGATTTAAAGCCTTAAGAGAAAAGAGTAATTCATCAATCAGGTTTTGTATATCATAAGGCATGACGTCGGTTTCCAGCTTTGAAAAATCCATCATACCATCGGTAAACCGTTTCATCTTAATGATGTTTTCGGCTATTTGTCGGCTATTATCGTTGGCTTTGTCCATTTGATTTCTTTTCAGATTATGCCCGAGTATTTCGGCATTGTTACCGATGATGGCTAGATAGTTGTTTAATTCATGCGCGATAGATGAAGCCATTTCCCCGCGGGCAACAAGTTTCTCAGAAAGGATCACATATTTTTCCATGATGATTTTTTCGGTGATATCCTCAATCGTTAAGATCAACCCATCACCGCCATACGGAAGATTACCGATAGGGGTTATTCTGATAGATAAAACCTTTTCGTCGTAATCAGTATTATAGAAGTATCGAGCATCCTCAAACGGTTGATTAGTGGTCAAAGCGATATCGAGCATCTGCCGCCATTTAACTTTTTCGGTTTTTGGGATCAGGCTCAAAAGCCTGGTCGATTGTTCCCCCGGGGTCAGACAGATAATATCATTCCGGTTTTTTTGCAGGGCGCGCAGGGAGGCATCATTTATTGATAAGATTTCATAGTTCGAGTTAATGACTACAATGCCAACCGGTGAGTTGTTAACCACCTTCTCATTAAATTCTTTAATGTCATAAAGATGATCATACAAAGTCGCATTATAAATTGCATGCGCCGCCTGTTGGGCCAAAAGCTCGATCAATAACAGATCTGGTTTTAAAAATGGCGGGCTGGGGATTGAATTATCAAGATAGATTACCCCGATAATATTGTTTTTTATTTTGAGTGGAACGCACATAATTGAATGCGTATTCAATTCGCGAACTGACTTCAAGGAGGCATAATTAGTGTCCAACTGAGCATCTGAGATATATACCGATTGCCCGGTCGCTGCGACTCGTTTGGCGATTGTTGCCGAGATTCTGATTCCATGGTCGAGTGGTTTTTCATTATTGATATCATAAGCAGCTTTGAATTTGAGCTTATCACCGTCAAGGAGCATGATAAAACCTCTCTGGGCCGAAATAATCTCAATCGCCTTTTTCATTACTATCTGAAGGATATCATCGAGTATCAGAGAAGAGTTTATCGCCAGCGAGACTTCAAGGATCGCCTTAAAATCTTCAAATGATTTTAATTGGAGTCCTTCTCCCGATTCGGTCCGGGGTGAATTTACCGAAATATCATCAAGAGTCGCTTCCATGTCGGTGAGAACAGTACCGGTTTGATTTAAAAATATTTTTTGACTGTCTGCATTCGATCTATCTTTGTGTTTGCCAAAGATTTCGGATGATGGAGTGTTTTGCGTGATTTGTTCTTTTTTATTTTCCATAACCTGCGGTTTGTAAATGTTTGTTTCTTCTTCAGTTATCGGCAGATTACGGATTCGCCTTACATGCTGTTATGATGAAAAATATGTGTATTTATAGCCAGCCAAAGGGAAGAAGATACAATATATGCAAACTCTGGCGGGAGAATTGTTTAGGCTAAAACTGGTGTTTCAGTCTGACATATAATTTTATAGTGTCTTTGGAACGATCAAGCCGCTTGGCCACATTCAATCGGATCATATCGGTGAAGGTAAGCCCAATGCCAACAGAATGTTTGACGTCCGTCACTTCTACGCTATTTCTTATTTGCCCAACATCATAAAATAGCCAGGTGTCCCAGCTTGCGGCTGGGAATTTAATCCTATAATCGATACTTCCGAGCCAGAATTCAGGATTATTAAATTCTTTATGGTCATATCCGCGAAGCGTGCCCAATCCACCGAGGAAAAACAACTCCTGTATTGGGAGACTATCTAGAGTTAAATTAGTATCTCCATTGTGAGCAATACGACCGTATTTGGCCCTGAATATAATGCCTGAATTTCTATCCAATGTTTGATATCTTATAAATTCGACCAGAAATCTATAATGTGTATATTGAAGTTGATTATTCCAAGAAGAAGGCAGCAATTCGAGATTTGCTCTTGCGGTAATAAACGACATAAATGGATAGTTATCTTTTGCATCAGTATTACAATTGAGTCTAAATATCAATGATTGAAATTCGGTGTTGTTCAAATATGTGTCTATTATTCTTGGTGAAATGGGAAGAGTCAGAGTTGAAAAATTCTCGCGGAATCTTTTGGAGCCGCCAGCCAATGACCAGAGATTTTCATTTGCATCAAGCCATTTATGTTTTTCTATCTGATAGCCGATTTCAAAATCAATTTCATAGGGGAATTTGTATTTTGAATATATATATCCACCTTCGGCTTCATAATAGTCTTTATAATCTTCGGTGGCCAATAGTGCAAAAAGGGTGTTTTCAGTTTCGCTGATAATCCAATCATCGTGTGAAGCAAGTTTTTTATAAAACGATCCACCGATTTGTAGCGACTTATTTTTTAATAAGAACTGTTTGATGCCGATATCGTATCGCCAACGCTCGGAGGCGAATCCATATCCGGTTAACAGGCTGATTTCAGGAAGCGTTGAATCACTATTCAGATATTTATAACCAAAATATGGTGCGGCGCCATCGACGCGGTTGTAATAAAATTTACATATAGATGTTAGGTTTCTGAAGTTTAGATTTACCCGCCACGTTTTAGTGTACCGATGTTCATCTTTGATATTCGTTGCGCGTATTTCCCCATAAATTGTACTATTTTTGGCATGATTCACATTGCCATTTAAAGCCAGAACATTGCCTCTTATAATTGCTTTGTCGCCAATATCAATATCACCGAAAAGAGCAATAACATTTCCGCTGACTTCACCATCGATTTTAATATTGGACCAAAAACTTATTGCCGATCCGCGAATAAATTCTTCCGCCTCAACCGATATATTTTGGTTAAGCCCAAATCTGTTTTTGGATCGGGAGCGAACAAATTTTGATGCAGTTTTGTTTTTTTTGGTAAGGAATATCTCGACTTTGCCTTTTTTGCCGGTCTCCATTTTTACATTGCTGATATCATTGATTGGAAACAGGCCATTGGGACCAAAAAATCCCTGAGAACATAAAATGGCTGTTCCTTTAACAAAGACAGTATCATCTTTAAATTCGACATCATCGGGGCTGAAAATAAATGTATCATTGTTATCACTCTGTTCAGTGTCATACATAGTTAAAATCGTCTGGCTATTGGAAAAAGATATTTTAAGCAGATTCTTTTCATTGGATGATAAATCATATTTTTTG
>DAOUVS010000287.1 GCA_030667525.1 Candidatus Zixiibacteriota bacterium
AGCGAAGAAGGATTTTAATATGAAAATACTTAAGAACAGATCCGGATTTACCCTGATTGAAATGTTGGTATCAATGCTGATTACCGGAATTATGGTTGCCAGCGCCTTTGAGTTCTATGTTTCAATGCATAATCAAACGATGGTTCAGGAAGAAATATCTGAATTACAACAGAACTCACGTGCCTGTCTTGTTGACATTACAAAAACGTTGCGAATGGCCGGATTTAAGATAGGAACCCATGCACCATATTTGATTAATGGCGACAGTTTATATGTTTTTTACAATGACACCCAACCGGTTGACACCATTCTCTATTACCTCTCTGCCCATCCCGACAATGACCTTCAGGGAACATATGCAGAAAATGAGGAAAGCGGCGAGGGTGCCGGAACACCTAATCAACTAATGAAAAAGGTAAATAGTAATAGAGCAACCATGTTTTCAGACTATGTGCTGGATATAAATTTCACGCAGGTTAATCCGTCAATAATAGCAGTTTCCATTACGACTCAAGCATCAAAACCTGATGAAGATTATTATGATAACTATGGTTTTCGTACTTATCAGGCCGATGAACAGATCTTCTTAAGAAATATTTAAGGCAAGAGGAGCCAATTATGAAATTATATATTAATAATCAAAATGGAAGTGCCATTCTGATAGCTCTCTCATTGATAACAATGCTGACTATGATTGGAATGTTTGCGGTTAATAGTGCCATTACCGATGTTGATTTGGCTTTCAATAAATTGCACGCCGATGAATCATTTTATATCGCTGAAGCAGGAGCGAAACAGGCTATCTTTGAGCTTCAACAGGATGAGAATTGGCGAGTCGGTTTTACCGATGTTAAATTTGGCGACGGATTATTTACGGTTACTGTAATAGATAGCAGTATTGATGCTGCTCTTGTCGATACCATGATTATCCTTTCCGATGCCACTACTCCCAACGCGCAAGCCAATATTGAAATTACTCTATATCCGGAACCGTTTAATCCATTCATATATTCGATGTTTGGGGATGATTCAGTGATGGTTAAAAACAGTTTTGTGACTGACTCATATAATTCTGATTCAGGTTCATATGCCGCCACCAGTGTTGATAGTTCCGGTGATATCGGCTCCAATGGTAATATAATGGTTGATAATGGCGCCTATGTCGGCGGGGATGTAATTTCATCTTTAACCGGCGGCACTGATGTTCACCCAGGGGCAATCGTAACTGGTGATATTGCTGACGATATTCCTGAAGTAGATTTACCGCCGATTCCGGAAGAAGAATTCCTTTGGGCAGAAGCTAATAATACCGCCCCGGCCGGATTATCAGGTAGCTATAGCTATGATATGATAACCGGTGAACTGGCAACCAACGGCGATCTTGTGTTAGCCGATGGTGTTTATTATTTTGAATCAATTGAATTGAAAAATAATGCCTCTATTACGCTTGAACCGGGCGCGAGTGTAACCATTTATGTTCGTGATACTACTTATTTGAAAAACGGTGGGGATATTAATGCCGGCGGTGATCCCACTGATTTTCTGATAGTCTCTCAAGGACCACTTATGTTGATGAATAGCGGAGAAATTTATGCCACCCTTTATACCCCAGAATCAACCGCCGATTTAAAAAACTCCGGTGATTTTTATGGCTCAATTATAGCCGAAGATATTATCTGTCATAACAGCGCCAACTTCCATTATGATAGAGATCTTGCAAATTTCAGTAAGGATGAATGGTTCATCATTACAGAGGTCGGCTGGCGAGAATTGTAAACATTATCTTGCCAAAATCGGCTTTATATATTAGCTTATAATCCGAATAGAATATAAAGGTAATACCCCACCCGGAATCCGGGTGGGGCTTTTTCGCTTGCGGTAAACTTTGGTCGTTTTGGTTTGGAAGAGAATGGGTGAGATGACAATAACAATAGATAAAAAAAGAAATCTACTCGAAAGTATCGTTGGCAAATTCGCCGAATCAATTCCTTATGAAAAACTTCGGGGAAAAATTGAAAATAGCAATGAATCTGATTTAACTGTCACCGGACTGGCCGGTTCATCGCCGGCGATACTACTCGCTAATCTGACCGAAACCGAAACGAATCCGATAATCGCGGTAATGTCTAATCCGGATGAAGCCGAAGATCTGTATGATGATTTGGTCTTTCTTCTCGGTGAAGAAAAGGTGGGGCATTTTTGTGCGATGCAATCGCCGCCGTATGAGTTCCGGTCACCATCGGCCGAAACGGTCGGTAAGCGCCTATCAACCTTATCCCGATTAAAAAGAAACGAATTAAAAATTGTAGTGACTTCGGTGCCGGCGGTAATAGAACCGACCATCACCGTCGAAGATTTTGAAGCGGCCGGATTATATCTGAAAGTTAATGATGAGTTGGACATCACCGCTCTGGCCGAAAAAATGATTACGCTTGGATTCAGGCGGGTTCCGATGGTTGAGGAGGTCGGTGATTTTGCCCAACGCGGCGGTTTAATAGATTTTTTCTCCCCCGGTTTTGACTATCCGGTTCGGGTCGAGTTTTTTGGCGATGAAATAGATACTATCCGAAAGTTTGAAGTTCCCTCGCAGCGAACAATCGGGCTCTTAAATGAGGTGATGATTCTCCCCCGCCGGGAAGTCTCTATCACGCAGGAGACAGTTGAGAAATATATCGAACAGATTCCAAACTCTGACGCCAGTTTGGTCCGGGCGCGGTATCTCAATGACCCGGAACTTCCTGGATTGGAATGGCTGGCGGTTCTGTTTGGTATGAAGCGGGGTTGTTTGACCAATTTTATCCCATCCGGCTCGCTCTTCTTTGTTGCTGGTGCCGGAAATATTGAAGGGGTTATGTCGGATATTACGACCGATGCGGGGCGTCATTATGAGCGGATGAAAGAGCGAATGTCGAAACTTCCGGATGTTGTCAAATATTATGAAAACCGCAATCTGCTGCTCAAGGCAATTTTGGAAAATCGAATAATTGATTTTGTCCCATTCAAGGGCGGTCGCAAAGATATTATCGATTTTGAATGCCGGGAACATCCAGCAATCGGTTCGAGATTCGATCTGTTATTAACAACTATCAGTAGTTTCCAAAACAGCGGTATCAATTTCTTTATCGCCGCCGACAATCCGGGGCAGGCATCGCGTCTTAATGAA
>DAOUVS010000075.1 GCA_030667525.1 Candidatus Zixiibacteriota bacterium
CCAGAGTCCTTAGAAAACTTGCGAACCTTTTCAGGGGTATCATTAACCGCCAGACCAATTATCTCCAAGCCCTGCGATTTATATTCGGCATAAATCTTTTTTAAATCAGGAAGTTCCCTGCGGCAAGGCGGACACCATGTTCCCCAGAAATTAAGAATTAGCGGTTTTCCTTTATATTGCTCCAAAGTATGGAAATTGCCATCAATGTCGAGAGCCATAAATTTAGCACCGGTTCCGGCAGGAGTCTGAGTTTTTGCCGCCAGGGTCGGATTATCGGTTGACGTTTTCTCATCGGATGACGAGCAGGACACCAAAAAGGCAGTTGTTATAAACAATGCAGTTAAAGTTAATAAATATCTTTTCATAAAGTTTTCTCCGCAATTAGAACTTACCCTTACGGCCTCCTTGTTTCAAATACTCATCATATTTCATCTTATCACTCATATCATTTTTAATATAAAACAGTATATCCAAGAGTCGTTCAGAATCCTGATAACCGCTCAATTTACCTATTCTTGAGGCGTCTGATTTTAAGAGCCAATAGGTCGGATAACCTCTTACTCCATATTCAGACTTGGAAAGATTTCGCTCGGTAATTTTATAACCATCAACATCAAGCTCCAGATTCGATTCACAATCAACCTTGATACTGATAAAATCACCATTAAGAGCTTTGATTACTTCGGTTTCTTTAAAAGTTGTCCGATTCATTTTCTTGCAATAGCCACACCACGATGTTGTGAAATTGATCATCATCGGTCGACCGGTTTCTTTGGCCAGCTTGAGCCCCTCATCGTAGTGATACCACCTGATTTCATTGGTATCAACGACAGTAGCCTGTTTTGGTTTATCTTTTTCTTTTGTTTCTGTTTTCTCACCGGCCGAAACAAGCAGAGCCATAACAAAAATCAACAGTAGGCCAATAATAATTTTCTTCATAAAATCACCGTTGTATTTTTTTCCTTTAATTTACAGTATTTAAACCACTAAGTCAAAAAAAGGTTTCCGAATAAATCAGTGTTGCTGTAAATAAACAGCCGATTCACCCAGTATTTCTTTCAGCTTTATCATCAGTTGATTCTGGGGAGAAACCAAAAGCCTCTTTGATTTAATTAAATATACTTTACCATTTTTTCTTGCCTCAAAAACAACTGGTGTTTTTCCAATATTTTTTCCCAATTGATCCTGAACAGCACTTAGTTTATTTTCGGCCATCTCGGCCTCTATCTTTATGACCAATCGGCAGTTAAAGCGTTCACACAAATTGTCCATCGGAAACAAGTCGCTGGCGATCACTTTGGGGGCTTCACCCTCGCGGGTCGAAACACGTCCAGTCACCATCACAATATTATCAGGACTTATAAAACTTTTGCCTTTTTCGAAACAGTCAGAGAAAATAATCGCCTCAGCTGAACCCTTGAAATCTTCGATTGTGGCAAAAGCCATTTGATTGCCCCGCTTATCGTTCATCAGCTTCAATGATGATATAATACCGCCAAAACGGACCTCACGGCCATCGAGGACATTCGCAATTTTTTCAGTATCGGCGGTGCCAAAGTTTTCGACCTCAGAGCGGAATCTATCAAGCGGATGCCCCGAAACATAAATTCCAAGAACCTCTTTTTCTTTGGATAGTTTTTCCATGATCGGCCAGTCTTTCATATCCAACATCTCCGGTTCTTTTCTATCAATCGCGGTCCCTTCGGAGGCAAAAAGATCAGCCGTATTGGCCGACACCTGAACTTTTTGGCCAAACTCAAGCATCCGCTCCACCACTTCCACTTTTTGTGGCCGGTTGCCGGGTAAAGAATCAAAAGCGCCGGCGGTAATAAGCGATTCCACTGCCCGCCGGTTCAGGCTCTTGAGATTTACACGCGAGACAAAATCTGGAAAACTTTTAAACTCACCATCTTTTTCACGAGCCTCAATTATCGCATCAACAACTCCCGCGCCGACATTTTTTACCGCCAGCAGTCCGAAACGAATTTGGTTATTTGTTACGGTAAAGTCTTTAAAGGAACTGTTAATATCGGGCGGCACTACCGTGATCTTCATTCGGCGGCATTCATCCATCAGCTTATAAATGCGGTCAGAAGAATCCATCTCTGAGGTCATGTTGGCCGCCATAAACTCTTCAGGATAATGAACTTTCAGATAGCCGCACTGATAGGCAACATAGGCATAACCGGTAGCATGTGCCTTGTTAAATCCATAACGAGCAAAGGTTTCTATCTGATCAAAAACCTGATTCGCTACTTTAGAACTGACTTTTTTCTTTTCGCATCCCGATAGAAATCCTTTTTTCTGCTCGGCCATCAACTCAACCTGTTTTTTGCCCATCGCTTTGCGCAGAATATCGGCCTTGCCCATGCTGTAACCGGCCAGAGCGTTGGCAATATGAAGAACCTGCTCCTGAAAGACGATAACGCCATAAGTTTCTTTCAGGATTTTCTCCAGTTTGGGATGATCGAAAGTAATCTCCTGAGCACCTTTTTTGCGTTCGATATAAGTGTCAATCATCCCCGAATCAAGTGGTCCGGGACGATAGAGAGCATTCATCGAGGTCAAATCGGTCAGATTTTCAGGTTGAAGCTTCCGTAGATAATCGCGCATACCGCTCGACTCAAACTGGAAAACCCCAACTGTGTCGCCTCGCGAAAACAGCTCATAGACCTTTTTATCACGCAGGTCGATATTATCGATATCTATCTTTTTGGAATAATTTTCTTCTATCATCGTCAGAGCATCGTCGATAACCGTCAGTGTCCGCAGTCCCAGAAAATCCATTTTAAGAAGGCCGATCTGCTCAACGATCTTCATATCAAACTGGGTTGTTATTTCGTCTCGGGAACCTTTAAAAAGAGGGACATAATTGGTCAATTTCGATGGTGCAATAACCACTCCGGCGGCATGAGTTGAGGCGTGCCGGGTGAGGCCTTCCAGCGTTTTCGAAAGATCGATCAGCTTTTTGACTCTGACATCATTATCATATAACTCTTTCAAATCAGAGTTCTGGACGAGTGCCAGCTCAAGGGTCATACCAGCGGCAAATGGAATCATCTTGGCAATTTTGTCAACTTCTGAATAGGGGACACTAAGCACTCTGCCAACATCACGCACAACTGCCCGGGCCGCCATTGTCCCAAAAGTGATGATTTGGCAGACATTATCCTTGCCGTATTTTTTGACAACATATTCGATTATTTTTTCCCGACCACGGTCGGCAAAATCAATGTCAATATCAGGCATCGAGATACGTTCGGGATTAAGAAACCGCTCAAACAACAATGAATATTTCATCGGGTCGATATTGGTGATATTAAGGCAATATGAAACCAGTGAACCAGCCGCCGAACCACGTCCCGGGCCAACCGGAACTTTCTGCAAACGAGCGTAGTCGATGAAGTCCTTAACAATCAGAAAGTAACCAGCATAGTCCATTTGTTTGATTATCGATAACTCATAATCCATCCGCTTTTTTATTTCATCGGTTATCTTTTCATATCTAACTTTTAATCCGGCCTCGGTCAGATGTCTCAGGTATTCATTGGTGTCCGCGAAGTCTTCAGGAATTGCGAATCCGGGCAGATAGAGTTTGCCCATCTCAATTTCAACATTGCATCGCTCGGCAATTTTGACCGTATTTTCCAGCGCCTCAGGATAGTCGGCAAATAGTTCGGTCATCTCATCAGCGGTTTTAAAATAAATCTGATCGGTGTTGTATCTCATCCGGTCGGTATCGGAGACAAACTTCCCGGTCTGGATACATAAGAGAGCATCATGAGCTTCGGCGTCGGCTTGATATAGATAATGGCAATCATTGGTGACAACCATCGGAATTTTGGTTTCTTTATGGATCGTCGTAATCATCGGGATCAACAGTTTTTCCTTGTCGATACCATGATCTTGCATTTCGAGATAATAATTCCCCTCGCCGAAAATCTCATTGTATTCCAAAGCCGAAGCGAGCGCGGCATCGGGGTTATTGTGGAGCAGATGCCAGTTAACTTCACCTTTTAAGCAGGCACCGGTGGCAATCAAACCCTCGGAATATTCGCGAAGAATTTCCTTGTCGATCCGCGGGCGATGGTAAAATCCCTCCAGAAATCCGGCGGTAGAAAGTTTTATCAGATTTTGATAACCGATTTTATTTTTGGCCAGTAAAATCAAATGAAATCCGCTGTCGGGGTATTTCTGCGATGGATTTTTCTCAAACCGGGAACCGCCGGCGATATATGCTTCCATCCCGATAATCGGCTTCACCCCTGCTTTGGTAGCTTTTTTATAGAATTCGACCGCTCCAAACATGTTGCCATGATCGGTTATTGCGAGCGCAGGCATCTTATACTCTTTGGCCAGTTCAATGACGCGATCAAGTCGGCAGGCGCCGTCCAAAAGCGAATACTGACTGTGAGTATGAAGATGAACGAAGTTAGCGAATCTCATGCGGCCTCAAATTTTTTACTTTAGTGTCATAAGTGTAAGATTTAAACTAATACAATTTCGGCAGGATGGAAAGTGAAAAAAAATTATTGCTCTTATTATCTATATCACTCCTGATATCCCGTCATAAATGAAGCTTCCGCCAAGATAAATCAAAAACAAGGCGCAGGCTCCAATTAATATCTTGTAACCGATACCGGTCACAAATTTGCGGCCCTTCCAGATAATAAAACTTACGAAACTATACCAGACTAAGTCAGATAAAATATGCCCAAAATAAAAAACAGTTGGCCCGACCGCTCCAAATTTAAGCGATTTCACCAAAAAGGCCGAACCGGTTGTTGCCCACCAGACAAACCAGTATGGATTGCAGAGTGAGGTTATGATGCCATCGAGAACAAGTCTTCCCGATTTTTTAGTGGATTCTGATTTGGATGATTCATTTGATTCTTTTTTCAGCAATTGAGCGATCATTCCGGCACCCATAAAAATTAACATGACTCCGCCGATTATCGCTATTGACCGGCTGATCGTTTCGTTATCGGCCAAAGCAGCCAATCCAAGCGATAAAATAACCACAACCGCAATTTCGGCCAAGGCATGACCACCGATCAAAATCGGTCCGACCAAAAAACCTTTACGAGGTGTTTCGGCAATTGCCACCGCCAACAGAGGACCGGGCATCATCGCGCCGGAAAATCCGACAATAAACGATGTTAAAAAAAGTGCGAGCAATTCCATAAAAATTAAATACGTCTACCAGGGCTTATTAATTATTAAAATAGGCATAAAAATGGCAGGTCGGGTTAACCTGCCATTTTAGTTTTGCTTATTCGCCTTTAAATTCAGCCTTTCGCTTTTCCATAAAAGCGTTCAGACCTTCTTTACAATCGGTTGTACCATAGATAGTACTAAAAGATACTTTTTCAAAATCGCATCCGTTTGAAAGATTAACGTCCAGCCCTTTATTGATGCATTCTTTGGCCTTCGAGACAGCTATCGGCGCCTTGGAGGCGATCTTATTGGCCAACTCCAGTGCTTTGTTCATCAACTCTTCGACCGGATAAACCTCATCGACCAAACCTATCCGATAAGCTTCGGCGGCATCGATAATATCGCCGCTGAAAATCAACTGTTTCGCTTTGCCACGACCAACCAGACGAGCCAGACGCTGGGTTCCGCCGTATCCCGGAATAATTCCCAGATTCACTTCCGGTTGTCCCAATTTGGCTTTCTCGGAAGCGAGTCGGATATCACAGGCCATCGCCAGTTCACAACCACCACCAAGAGCAAAACCGTTAACTGCCGCAATAACAGGACGAGGGAAATTCTCAATCAGATGCATCAGGTATTGACCTATTCTCATTTTTTCCTCAGCCGAGATAACATTGCATTCGGCCAATTCTTTTATATCAGCCCCGGCGACAAAAGCTTTTCCGGCTCCGGTAATAATGACACCGAGCAGATCTTCATCGCGCCAGTGATTATGGAAAAATGCTTTTAGTTCCGTTACAGTCTCGGCATTGAGGGCATTCAATGCTTTCTCGCGAGAAATAGTTACAATAGCAATTTTGCCCTCTTTTTTAACCTCTATATTTTTGAAATCCATATACAAACTCCTTGGATTATTTTTTATTTGCTATAATCATAAAAACCGCGGCCGCTCTTTTTACCGAGATACCCGGCGTTTACCATTCTTCTCAGTAATGGCGGTGAAGCATAACGGCTGTCTTTAAATTCTTCAAAGAAGATATCACCGATATATAGTATTGTATCGAGCCCGATAAAATCGGTCAGGGCCAGCGGTCCCATCGGATGTCCGCAGCCTAGTTTCATACCGTTGTCAATATCGTCGCGTGATGCCAATCCGTTTTCAAGCTGACGAATCGCATCAAGAAGATACGGAACCAATAACACATTGACGATGAACCCGGGGGTATCTTTGGCAGTGACAGCAACTTTGCCGACCGCTTCGGCAAATGTTTTGGCAGCTTCATAGGTTTCATCATCGGTGTCAATTGTTCTGACCACTTCGACCAGTTTCATAATCGGGACCGGGTTAAAAAAGTGCAGTCCAATAAATTTTTCACGTCGTTTGGTGACAACTGAAAGATCACCGACCGGCAACGATGAAGTATTTGTGGCAAAAATAGTACTTGGTCCGCAGACTTTATCAAGCTCGGTAAAAACCTCTTTTTTAGCCAGCATATCTTCGGTAACAGCTTCGATCACCAAATCACAGTCGGCCAGTGGTTCAAACTCGGTCGTTGTCGTAATATTGCCAAGCGTTTTATCTTTGGTTGCCTCGTCCATTTTCCCTTTTTCAATGGCTTTATTCAGCCTTTTTTCAATCCCGCCAATTCCCTTGTCCAAAAGTTCCTCAGAAACTTCATTGGCAACAACAGTAAATCCGGCTCCAGCCGCAACCTGGGCTATTCCGGCACCCATCTGACCGAATCCTACAATTCCCACTTTCTTAATCATAATCACTCCATATTTAAATATTAAGATTTTGCTAAATCACCTTGAATTCAAATAGTCCTCCAATTTATGTAAGGTAGGACAGATTCGGTTGAAAGTCAACGACCTATAACTATTTATCAAAAAATATAGTATTTGATAGTATAAAAAATCCCGGCAGAGGTGAACTACCGGGATTTTAGATATAAATAATATATATATCTTCTATTTTATCAATGTCATTTTCTTTGATTCCGAAAATTGTCCTGCATTGATTTTATATAAATATACTCCAGATGACGCTTTGGTTGCATCCCATGTGACTGAATAATTGCCAGCTGTTAATTGCTTTGATACCAATGTCTCTACTTTTTTACCAAGAATATTGAAAATATCAACCGTCACAAATTCTGCTCTTGGAATCGCAAATTCGATTTTGGTTGAAGGATTAAACGGGTTGGGGTAATTCTGATGTAATTCAAACTCAGCCGGGATATTGTCTGTATTAATCGTCAGCTCTTTGATATCGGTTGGTTGTTTCATGGCACCTGATGGTACAAACGGTATATCCGTATAGCTATAACCGTATAATCTTCCATCATTAGCGTGACGAGTGGCATCATATGCACGTTTTAATTCTTCGACTTCAATCGGTTCATCAAAGTGCCAAAGCCCGACAAGTCCTTCTTCATCTCCAATCAAAGGTATGTACATTGCATTCTGAATTTCAGCCTGGGTTCTGGCGACATTTTTCCAGACACGAACCTCATCTATTTTACCCTTAAAATGCAAAACGCTTTCGGTTGAAGTCCATTCCTGGCCGATACTAAACAGGGAACCGCATTCCGGTATAGAAATGGATCCTCTGGCCGCATCAAAAGTTGCCTGCAAATCGCCATTTACATACAGATTGCCAACCTCCTCATTTACATCAATTGGAACAGCGACGTGATACCAATTTTCCCGAGGAAAATCATCTGTACTTTGGATAATACCATGGGTAGTATCATAATGACAGAATTTTTGTTGTCCGGCATCGTAATATAACATGTACAAATCGCCACCATCCATTGTATTAAGGGAAAGTATGGCACCATCTTTATTTTCCGGATATACCCACGCCTCATAGGTCCATCTATCAGCCAAAAATCCAGCAATGCGGCTGGCCAAATCATTGCTGACAGTATTGGCCTCAAGGTAGTCATTAACCCCATCCAGTTTAAGCGCGTTACCGGGGCCCTGTGTTGGAACAACGTAATCAAAGTTTGACCAGTCGTCCTGATTTTTGTTTCCGGCTTGTGGACGGATTTGATATCTATAAAGATTACCATTTTCAACATCGGTATCTATGTATTTAGTGACCCACATTGGATAAGGGGGAAATGGGGGATTGTAAACCCATTCGAAGGCATCAACAGTTGCAATTTCAACTCCATTTCTTTCAATACTGTATCCAACCAAAGGATCAAAATGCCCGTCATAATCGGGATCTTTTTGCGCTACATTCGGAGGTAACCATTTCAATTTGACAGCTCCGTTTTTGGTATAGGCGGTTAAATCACTAACATGATATTTCCATCCGCATAATTTATCATCGTCATGTGACGGGCAGGCACCCCAGAGGCGTAACCAGAAGTAGTCAGACTGAGCATCGTCTTTAGAAAAGTTATCTTCCATTTGAATTATGTAGTGCATAATATCGGCCATGCGCCGATTATAGTCTCCATCTTCCCACACAAGGTGAAGATCCTCGCAGGTGCCATTAACAATTTCCAAGCCGTGATAATGATCAGCCTCATGGTAACCCATTCTCATGAGATCGTACAGCACATCATGTACGCAGGATGAGCGGAAATTGTGGTACTCATCTGGGCAATACAAATCGTCATGTTCCCACTCTTTGCAGGGCCGCGATGCACCATCCCAGCGATAACCTTTTTTAATAGTTAATTTTCCATCCAATTCGAAGCTAATAAAATCCCATTCCGCCCAAGGCAGAGTGTAATCCGCCCATTGCCGGTAAAACGCGGCCCTATTTTCGACGGCATCTGGTAAATCATCGGCTACTTCGAAGTAATCGGATAAGTCAATAGTGTAGTCTTTCAGCATCTCGTAATATATAACACGCCCCTTGTCATCTAACCGTCCTTCAACAAATGAAAAACCGGTCCAGTCGTCGTAACGCTGGCCAACTGCAGTATTGCAGATTAGTAGTAGAATAAAGCCCAAGATAATTAGCAGTTTTTTCATTAGTCTTCTCCCGAATACAAAATATTATTGTATAATTAATTGAAATATAACAGTTTATATGAATTTGTCAATGGGCTAACGTGTAAGTCTAAGGAAAACAAGTGATTGAGTAGTGAAACTGTGCAAATTATTGACAGATTATATATTCTGTAATAAAAAATCCCGGCAGGGTTGAAATTGCCGGGATTTGATATTATGCGGTGTCGGGTGTAGAAAACACCCGACACTATAAAACTCTACTTAATCAATGTCATTTTCTTGGTCTCAGAAAATGTACCAGCCTCTATTTTATAGAAATAGACTCCAGATGGAATACTGGACGCATCCCAGATAACTGAATAACTTCCTGCCGACATCGGTCGCGAAACCAGAGTCTCGACTTTTCCACCAAGAATATTGTGAATATTAAGCGTCACATATGCCGCTCTTGGTAAGGCAAACTCAATTGTTGTTGACGGGTTAAACGGGTTGGGGTAATTCTGTTTGAGCATAAAACTCTCAGGGATTTCATCGCGAGTAACTATTTCAATATCGGTCTGTTCGCCGGCCACAAAATTCCAGACAGAACTCCAGTCACCCCACTGACAGCCGTTATAGGCTCTTATTCGCCAGTAGTAGCTTATTCCCTCCAGGAGATTTGGCAGAGTCAATGTTGATGCAGCCACATTCTCATTATTAACATCCTCACTGGAGAAATCGGCATCGTTATCAACCTGAACATTATATTTGGTTGCCTCGGCGACATCGCTCCAGTTTAGCTCTACTGGTTGTAAAACACTGAGCGCACCATCCGAAGGTGATTCCAAAGTCGTAACTCCGGCTGTTGGGCAGTTAGGCTGGAATTCCCATGTATCGCTCCAATCTCCATCACCACAGGCATTATTGGTTCTAACCTCCCAGTAATACCAGACCCCGGCCTGAAGCGGATATTGAATCGTATATCCTGAAGAGGCATGTATATTTTCGGCAATTATATTGTTAAACATTTCATCATCGGATACGCGTACATCATAATCTGTTGCTCCGGCAACATCACCCCAGGTCAGGACAACAGGCTCCCTTACATCAAGCCCTTCCTCATCCGGAGGTCCTGATAGGGTTGGTGGTCCCAGAACCACGCATTCGGTAGTAAAATTCCTGATACTGCTCCAGCCGCTCCAGCTTCCGCAATCATTGCCTGATGCCACGCGCCAATAGTAACGTGTTCCGTCGGTATTGAGATCGGCATATGAAAAATGTGAATATATGCGAAGATTATCTTTTACCGGGTTGCCAAAGCCGGCATCATCATCAACTTGAAGACGATATATCGTCGCTCCTGCAGCATCGGCCCAATCCAAATGAATTGGTTGCGGTAAATCGGCGGCTCCATCCGCAGGCAGTTCCAGAGTCGGTAAACCCGGAATCGGGCATCCCATTGTAAAATTGCGCGAAAGGCTCCAATCACTCCATGCACAGTAATTCTTTGTTTGAACTCGCCAGTAATAAACTGTTCCGTTTGATAATCCGGATTGCACCTGAAATTGAGAGGCCGAAGGCTCTTCATCGATAACCGGACTGGAGAAATTGGAATTATCATCAATCTGGATCTTATACAAATCCGCTCCCGTAACATCATTCCAATCAAAATTAACAGGCAAAGACATATCAACGTCACCATTTGATGGAGAAACCAGTCCAGGGGCGGCCAGATTTGTACATGTTGTGAAATTGCGAATTGAACTATAGTTATAATAAGTATATTTTTTAAATGGGAAAAATTCGGTAACGACATATGTATAATAGCATACCCGCCAATAATATTTGGTATTGAAATTCAGACCCGAAGCAGTATAAGAATCATCTAATCCGAAAGCGAACTTTACAATACTACTGAAATCAGAATTATTATCAATTTCTAACTTTTGACCACGCCCCGCTATTTTATCAGTATAATAGTCTATCGGCCTCCATGTTAATGTGAGGGGCTGGATTTGATCAGTAACACCGGTTGCAGGACTAAGGAGTTCCGGAATAACTATCCTGAAGTAGGGTGCACCGGAATATTTTCCCCAATTAAAGAAGATCCGTGCACATACATGCCAGTAATAAGTTACACCCGGTTTCAAGCTTGTAATCGTTTTAGATGTTACGTTACCAAGGGTTGCAGAATATACCGGACTGCTGAAATTCGAATTATCAGCAATCTCCAGCCGGTAATTATCGGCGAAAAGAATTGATGTCCACTTAAAGGTAACAGCTCCGGTCGAATTGACCGTTGCCTGAAAACCGTCAACAGGTGAAAGCGGACTAGGCGTCTGCGCCTGGGCATTGTCTGGCGCCACAAAAGCGGCGGCAAGCAAAACCATCCCCAAAATCGTTAAAAGTTTTTTCATAAAAAACTCCTTTGTGAAGTTAGTTAATTAATTATATTCATTATTAAAATTTGATTTACAAATACAATCATATAAAATCAAAGATTACTCATAAATATCAAGAATCTATTCAATTTGAATTATACGCTCGAAAAAATAATATATTTCCAAGCATAAACAATATAACAGGTTATGAAATATTGTCAAGAGGGTAAAATTGAAAATATAGCTAACTCAATGAAAGACATCAGATTCTATTTAAAATATATGTAGGAA
>DAOUVS010000269.1 GCA_030667525.1 Candidatus Zixiibacteriota bacterium
AAATGGCAAAATGATTTTGGTTGGTTGAGACACTCTTTTATACAGGAAAATAGGGATGATTACCTGATTCGATCTCAATTTCAATTGACGATCTAAAATGGTTGTAAGATAGATATAGAAAAAAATAAAAATTTTAAAATATTTTGTTTTGGAGGATTGCGACCTATGTTGCATCAATAACATGAAAGATAAAAATAGTAATATCGCCGTTCTTGAACTAAAAAGTTTTCCAGTTCTTCTGGAACTGTTATCTCAAAAAGGCTATGACTTGTACGGGCCGACAATTGACAATGATAGTATCGTATATGATCAAATTCACACCGTCGAAAATCTTCCAATTGGATGGAAAGACCGGCAGGATGCCGGCAGCTATCGGCTGGAGAAAAGTAATAAAGAAACGCTTTTTGGATATACCGTTGGTTCTCATTCATGGAAAAAGTTACTTCATCCGGCCAATGAAAGACTCTGGAAAGCGACTGCCGATGGCGATCGGTTTTCAATCAAAACACCTGAAGAAGATTCCGGTAAACGTGCCTTTATTGGTGTCCGCTCCTGCGAACTTCAGGCGATGGCCATTCATGATAAGGTTTTTACGATGGGACCTTATGTTGATACCCTGTATCAGTATCGCCGTAAGAATGTATTTATAGTGGCTGTCAATTGCACTCAACCGGGCGGGACCTGCTTTTGCGCATCAATGAAAACCGGACCAAAAGCGCAATCTGGTTTTGATCTGGCTTTAACTGAAATTATAGAATCTGATAGGCACTATTTTACAATCGAGGCCGGCTCCAAATCCGGGACAAAAATATTGAGTAAGCTGCCGACAAGAGAGGCGAATCAGGCCGAAATGGAAGCGGCTGATAAAGCTATGGAGCATTCGGCTGAGAAAATGGGAAGAACATTAAATACCGAGGGCATAAAGGATTTACTATATAATAATTTCGACAACTCCCATTGGGAGCAAATTGCCGAACGTTGTCTTACCTGCGGTAACTGCACGATGGTCTGCCCAACCTGTTTCTGCGTGAATGTCGAAGATACGACCGATCTTACCGGTCAACAGGCGGAAAGATGGAGCAGCTGGGATTCCTGTTTTACAAAAGATTTTTCGTACATCCATGGCGGAAGTATTCGGACCAGCGCCACCTCGCGTTATCGGCAATGGATGATGCATAAGCTGTCATATTGGGTTGACCAGTTTGGAACCCTTGGCTGTGTAGGATGCGGGCGTTGTATTACCTGGTGTCCGGCGAAGATTGATATAACTGAAGAAGCGGAAATAATCAGAAAAAAATAATGAAACAAAAAATCTAATCTTAAAACAGGTGGTGAAAGATGGAAAACCTGGAGCGTATCTTAACCGAACATCCTTTTTTGAAAGGTTTGGATAAAAAGCATATCGAACTAATAGTGGGATGTGCATCAAACGTTATTTTCAAAGCGGGCGATTTTATATTTCGCGAGGGAGAATCGGCGGACTCATTTTATTTTATCAGACATGGGCGGGTTCTGATTGAAACTTATGTTCCCCAGAAAGGACCAATTATGATTCGATCCCGTGAGGAAGGGGAAATACTTGGCTGGTCATGGCTGGTTCCGCCCTATCGATGGCATTTTGACGCCCGAGCAGTAGAATTGACAAGGGCCATAGCTCTTGATGGTAAATGCCTCCGTGAGAAATGTCGAGAGGATCACGATCTTGGTTATGAGATTATGAAAAGATTCGCCAAGATTATTGCCGAGAGGTTGGAAGCAACCAGACTTCAACTAATGGATATATACGGCAATGGCACACACAAATAATATAGCAGAGAGGATTATCGAGAGCAACCCGATGATTGTCCAACAATTTCGTATCAGCAGGAAAATTAAGGAAACCCACGATACTTTTTCAATTGAACTGGAACTTCCTGATAGTATGGATGGTTTTAGTTTTAATCCCGGACAATTCAATATGCTGTATGTATATGGTGTTGGTGAAGTGCCGATATCAATCAGCGGTAATCCCTCCAAAAACAAAATACTGACTCACACTATCAGGGTAGTTGGGACAGTTACCAAGGCGATAAATAATCTAAAAGTCGGCGATTACCTTGGGGTTCGGGGACCATATGGGGCTGGCTGGCCTGTTAAGCAGGCTATTGGCAAAGATGTTGTTGTTGTTACCGGAGGTATTGGTCTGGCGCCGTTACGTCCGGTAATTAGTTATTTGCTGACAAACCGTGAGAAGTACGGCAAAGTAGCCCTTCTGTATGGAGCGAGGACTCCGGAAGATATTCTTTATATCAAAAGCCTTGAGAAATGGCGGGGACGTTTTGATATCGAAACGCTGGTTACCGTCGATCGGGCGGTGGGAGACTGGCGCGGTAATGTCGGTGTCGTTACTACGCTAATAGGTAAATCCACCTTTGATCCTCTCCATTGCATAGCTATGGTTTGCGGTCCGGAAATCATGATGCGCTTTACCATTATGGAGTTTATTAAAAAAGAAATAGAAGAAAAAAACATTTATGTTTCCATGGAGCGAAATATGAAATGCGGAGTTGGTCTTTGCGGACATTGTCAAATCGGTTCCACATTTGTTTGTAAGGATGGTCCTGTTTATTGCTTCGAAGATATCAAGGATCTCTTTCAAAGAAGGGAGATGTGATATGACAAATAAACTCAGACCGAAATTGGCTGTATGGAAATTCGCTTCCTGCGATGGCTGTCAATTAAGCCTGCTTGATTGCGAAGATGAACTTCTGGCGATCGCCGAAGCTATCGAAATCGCTAATTTCCCGGAAGCTTCACGGCGGGTACTCAAAGGCCCCTATGATATTTCATTGGTAGAGGGGTCAATTACAACAGCTCACGATGCCGAGCGTATCCACAAAGTACGACGGTCATCCAAACTTCTTGTTACAATTGGTTCCTGCGCTACCGGTGGCGGAATTCAGGCGCTTCGCAATTTTAAAGATGTTAAGGATTTTGTTTCTTTGGTCTATGCCAATCCCGAATATATTAAAACGCTAAGTAAATCGACGCCGATTTCTGATCATGTCGCTGTTGATTTTGAACTTCGCGGTTGTCCTATCAACAAATACCATCTGGTTGAATTGATAAGCGCTTTATTAAATAACCGTAAACCGAATATTCCGACCTATAGTACCTGTATCGAGTGTAAGAGAAAAGGCATTGTCTGCGTAATGGTGGCTAAAGGTATTCCCTGTCTGGGACCGGTTACGCAGGCTGGTTGCGGGGCGCTTTGTCCGTCATACAATCGTGGATGCTTTGGCTGTTTTGGACCGAAGGAAACCCCCAATACAGAGTCGCTTGGCAAACTATGGGAGCAATTGAATAATACAGATGAGGAAATAATGAGAGCCTTCCGAAGTTTTAATGCTTATGCAGAACCGTTCAGGAAAGCGAGCGAATCGTATGAAAAGTAAGACAATAAAAGTTGATTATCTTGCCCGCGTCGAAGGTGAGGGCGGGCTTTCCGTCAAGATAAAGGGCGATAAAGTAACCGAGGCAAAACTAAATATTTTCGAACCGCCACGATTTTTTGAAGGTTTTCTGCGTGGTCGTAAATTTACCGAAGCGCCCGATATTACCGCCCGAATCTGCGGTATATGCCCGGTTGCGTATCAAATGAGTTCATCGCATGCAATGGAATTAGCTTGCGGGGTTAGTGTTGAAGGTCAGCTTCGTCAACTTCGTAGATTGTTGTATTGTGGTGAATGGATCGAATCGCATGTTCTACATATTTATATGTTACACGCCCCCGATTTTCTCGGTTATCAGGATGCCATACAACTGGCGAAAGATTATCCAGACGTAGTCAACCGCGCCCTGAAACTCAA
>DAOUVS010000062.1 GCA_030667525.1 Candidatus Zixiibacteriota bacterium
CGATATAAAAGACATTATTAGCACTACCGAAACAAGAGACACAAAACTGCAAAAGGTCTGTGACCTTCTTCATAATTCAATTCCCGGTTATGATTGGGTTGGATTTTATCTTGTTGATCCAAACAAAGAAAAAAAATTAATTCTTGGTCCTTATGCAGGTGAGCCGACTGAGCATTTCCGGATAGGTTTCGGAGAAGGAATTTGCGGACAGGCTGCAGAGAGAGAAGCGACGATTATTGTTGATGATGTCTCGAATGAATCAAACTATTTATCTTGCAATATCAATGTGAAATCCGAGATTGTGCTGCCGATTTTCAAGAATAATAATATTATCGGTGAACTGGATCTTGATTCACACATTTCGCATCGCTTCGATAAAAAAGACGAGCAATTCCTATCGAAAGTAATCGAAATTATTATTCAGATATTTTAGAGAAATCTAATAAAAGCTCCCTCAAAATAAATTAATCTGATTTCGTTTTTTCTGCGGCATTGACACTATCAATCCGATTTTGCCATTTTTCCATCTGTGGGAACTTTTCTATTAATTCTTTGACCCTTAAAGAATCGACTTCGGGAGCATTTTCCAAATAGATCTCAAACTGTTTCTTGGCATCGCCATACTGTCTCATTTTTTCGTAGGTAACGCCAAGGTTAAATCTGGCCTCTCTAAATTTAGGATTTAGAAATATTGCCCTTTTAAAATCTTTCTCAGCCTTTTCCAATTCCCTTAGTTTTAAAAAGGCCAACCCCCGATTGTAGACGGCATCGGTATATTTTGGATCAATACTTATGGCGCGATCATAATTTTGAACTTCCAATTTATAATTCTCCAAATAGCCCAAACTGTCTTTTGCATTAAAGGCGGCGGCCGCTCTTGTATTATTAATCAACCCCAGATTATAATAAGCTTTGGCATATCTGGAATTAAGTTGTACAGCTTTTGTGAAATCATCAAAAGCTCCATCATAATTTGCATTTCTATAATAAATAAGACCACGGTTATAATAGGCGTCTGCATATTCGGGGTTTAGTTCAATTGCCTTATTGTAATCTTTCAAAGCATTATCAAAATCGTTTGTTTTTGTATAGGCCAATCCCCTGCTATAGAATGCCTCTGGCATTTTCGGATCAAGTTCAATCCCTTTTGTAAAATCCGGAATCGCCTGTGAAAATTTAGTCTGCATACCATAAACAATTCCGCGTTGAATATACAATGGAGCATATTCGGAATCGTCCCAAATTGCTTCGCTTAGCACCGATTCTGCTTCAACAAGTTGTCGATTTGATATCAATTCTCCGCTAAACACCATAATACTGTCAGAGGCTTCATGCTGAGCCGAAACCACCGCTGCTAAAATTAACCCCGCCACCATCACAGATACAAAATAACTGATCGGTTTTTTTAACGAAATGCTCATCTAATCAACTCCTTCTAAAAATTACCAATAATTATCTAAAATTTCTCTCAAAATAGTTCATTCGTAAGAAATTGCCAAATCAAATATGGTTTTAATTTAAATTGTACCGGGATCAATAAGTTCCCAAGTATTTTCGCTTTCTTTTCCATCAAAATCAACAGCTTATAGATTGGTCGTTTTTTCCAAAAATCTCAACCGCTTTTTGAGCCGTTCTTTTAATATAATCCTCGACAGAAACTGAAAGTTTTTCACCAGTTCCAACTTCAAATAGAATATTTCTAAAAGATTCCGCCTTATCAATATATAAAAAAACCTCGCTCCAATTAATATTCCCGTCTCCCGGAACCAGATGTTCATCCGAGACTCCATGATTATCGGAAAGATGACTAGTTATCAATCTGGAATTATGCTTTTTTAAAAGATGAAATGGCGGCCCACTCATATTCTCATGTGAGCTATCATAACAGAATCCAATTTCATTTGAGTCGAATATATTAAATAATTGATCAGCGATCCAGGAACCTCTGGCATCCGGCAGGTTTTCCACGGCAATTTTGATGTTTTCCGGTTTTTTGCTGAGAACCCTCCTAATTGATTCTGTGGCCAACGAAAGCGCGTTTTCTTTTGTATCCATCAGATAATGATGTGGATGTAAGACACCTATTGGAATATTATATTCGGCGCAATAGGTGAGGAATTTTAGCACATTATCGATTGCCATAAGACGTTCTTTTTCAATTGGATTTGCCAGATCATAATCAGCACCAAATGGAATATGAATCGAATCAATCAGAAGATTGTGGTCTTCAGCTAATTGGATCAAGTCGGTAAATTTATTTTTGTCAGGGAAAAAATGATGTTTGTAATTTGCACCAATTGAAACAAAGTGAAATTTGTATTTGGAAAATAACTGGAAAAGAATTTCTATTTCAACCGTGTAATCAACCGTGGTTGATATTCCAAATCTATATTGTTTAATTTTCATATGGCAAATTAAGTCTGGGAAATTCCAAAGGCAATAAAAAATAGCCGGACTATTTATCCGGCTATCAAATAATTCGCCTCAGATTTCCCCTGCACTTCTAAAGCGAACTCAGTCGAAAGCTTCTGCTACTTCCTCCTGACCCCCCTTTTGCCCCTTTTTTAGAACAAATCTTTTGTCGTCCTGGTCTCGAACAACCAAAGTGTAGTATTAGCATCAGACGTGCCAAAAATTGAATTATAATCTGAATATTTATCTTACTTATTGCGGGATAGGCTATTAGAAAATAATTACCGCTAAATTTTACTGCCGTTATTTGGCATTAATTTGATTTGAGATTTCAAACTGGAACATATAATGAAACGATGATTAACTATGAAACAATAGTTTCAGAGATAATATTAGATTTCGGAATAAGTTGGAGTCGATAAATATCTTTCTCCAGTATCGCAAACGAAAGTAACAATTGTCTTGCTCTTATTTTCAGGTCGCGAAGCAACCTTAACTGCCGCAGCAATATTTGCCCCTGATGATATCCCAACAAGGATTCCCTCTTCCCTAACCATCCGACGAGTGGTACCAATCGCTTCGTCATTGGTTACGGTTATTATTTCATCAATCAGTTCCAAATCCAGGATGTCCGGTTTGAATCCGGCCCCAATCCCCTGAATCGGATGCGGGCCTTTCTCGCCTTTTGAAAGAAATGGCGATGCCTCCGGCTCAACGGCAATTAACTTGATTTCCCGGTTTTTCTCTTTCAGAAAGCTGCCGACTCCGGTAATTGTGCCGCCAGTCCCAACTCCTGAGACAAGAATATCAATTTGGCCATCGGTATCATTCCAAATTTCCGGTCCGGTGGTGATTTTGTGGATATAAGGATTGGCCGGATTTTTAAATTGATCTGGCATAAATGATCCGGGAGTTGATTTGACCAGTTCTTCGGCGTTCTTTATCGCACCCGGCATTCCGTCAGGTCCCGGTGTGAGAACAAGTTCAGCACCCAAAGCTTTCAATAAAGCCCGACGCTCAACCGACATCGTCTCAGGCATTGTCAAAATCAGTTTATACCCTCGTGCGGCGGAAATAAAAGCCAAAGCGATCCCGGTATTTCCCGAGGTCGGTTCGATGATTGTCGTATCGCTCTTGATCAGGCCCTTTTTTTCCGCATCATCGATCATAGAAAGAGCAATTCTGTCTTTGACCGAAGAGCATGGATTAAA
This sequence comes from Candidatus Zixiibacteriota bacterium, assembly GCA_030667525.1. Taxonomy (GTDB): domain Bacteria; phylum Zixibacteria; class MSB-5A5; order GN15; family PGXB01; genus JAAERC01. The sequence goes on from DAOUVS010000062.1 coordinate 3,624, forward strand.
CGACTCTAATTTGGCGATGATAGATGCAAATAGGCCGTCTCCGATTTGGTTTAGTGAAACCATCGGAGTCCGGCCTATTAGCTTTGTAATATTGCGGGCAATCATACTTTAGCGAAAAAATTACATTACGTAAGTCTTGCGCCCGGATTTGACAGCCTCGACCAATTTGGAGATTTTAATTGATTTCAAATAATCAACCATCTTCTTTTCAGCTTCTTTCCAAACGTTAATATAAGCGCCTGGTGTTTTCTTATTACCCATTGGCGATTCTGTCTGAGCAAATATTATTTTGCCCTCAAACACAGTGACAACATCCCAAACTGTAATTTTGTCTGGCTTCTTCGAGAGAACATATCCACCGTTCTTACCACGAATGGCATTCACCATCCGAGCCCGTCGAAGCTGCGACAGTAACAATTCTAAATACCTAACAGGAATGTCCTGTTTGGCTGCAATCTGCTTTGCCTGAATGTGGCCCTTTCCATAGGCATCAGCCAAAGCAACGATTGCTTTCAGACCATAATGTGACTTTAAAGATACCATTTATCTTTCCCCTTATAAATTTAGGCCAATTAATAAAATATTACGTCTCTTGTCAAGAACTGTTTGATTCCAGACAAAAAAAGTTTCGTTTTGTTTTATCTAATTCCCATGATGATTTAATGATTCTTTACTATATTAAAATAAATCTATATAATCAATAGATAAAATGCAATAATATTCAATCTATTTTGCCCAAACTGGAAACTCGGCCAAGTCAATATTAAACAAATAGGGACCCAGAAAATAGATTGCCACTGTCACCATAATTACACCAATAAAATTTAAAAGCAAACCGGTTTTAGCCAAATCCCCAATTTTTATCTTGTTTGTCCCAAAAATAATGGCGTTGGGAGGTGTTGCCACCGGAAGCATAAAAGCACATGATGCCGAAAGGGTGGGCGGTATCATAAGCAACAGGGGATTTAGCTGAATAGCGACAGCCAATGAGCCCAAGATCGGTAAAATCATTTCAGTTGTGGCAGTATTGGAGGTCAGCTCGGTCAGGAAGGTCATCATCAGGCAAATTCCACCTATTATCAATATTGGCGAAAAATGGCCAAAACCTGTTAATTGTTCGCCCATCCAGGCCGCCAAATAGAATAACAATTCCCCACGGCAATTTAACCGCAGTTTTCCAATCCATGATTCTCCCGCCTTTTATTTGACGAGAAGGAATAATAAATAACAGCAAAGCGACAAATATAGCAATTGTGCCATCATCAATAAATCCCGAGACCGGCAATACTGATGTCCAGCCCGGTAAAACAAATTCACCAATATTGATATTTTTCCTGAATAACCAAAGGAGAGCGAGTAGAATAAAAGTGATTAACACAACCGGTAGCAGAGCAGTGGCGGCAATCGGTATCGCCTCGGTTATCCACCAAGCTGCCATCAGGACGGCAACAGCGGCGGCACGAGTAACCAGTGGGTTTTCGGGATCAAGATCTAAAGAACAGAAGTATTATTACGGCCAAAACGGGACCAAAAACCAAACCGAGTTTGTTTTTCATCGTTATTTCAAATCCAGCATTAATTTAATTAAATAATCAAAATAAAGAAATGCAGACAATTATTATGAAGCAAGATAAAAATCAACATATAAACAAAACCGGCCCATACAATTAGGCCGGTTTAATAAAATATATTTTCAGCAATCAATCGCGCGGAATAACGGTATAATCCTCCGGAAAATAATTGGCTGACATATTGACATTGGAGAAATTAATTACTGTTCTGGTCGGCTCTTCTTCCCCCTCGCGCCAAATTCCTCTGACATCAAGATAAATGGTATTGAATCCTGCTGTAACCGGGAACACTTCAGTCCAACTCAAAGGTGAGTCAGGATTATACTGGGATATTTCGGAATAGATTCGATCCGGTTCTTCTTCTCGAGGCATCTCATCATATAATCTATAAACAAGATTAGAAGTCTCGGTTTCCACATAAAGAGAAAAATTAACCGATGCCCAGCCGTCATCTGGCGCCATAAAATACAGGGTGGCTAAAGTACTATAGGCATAACCGACATCGATTGACCGGGAATTGTAATGTACCCATGATACCCCGGGATTGGCGGCAAATTCACATGGAGCCGGTCCAGATTTGTACTTGAAATTTATTAGATAAACAATATCATTGATGTTAATGGCTTCATCGCAATCAACATCGCCATTGTCCTGAGCATAGGCATCGGGCAAGACGGCAATTGCCATAAATACCAACATTGCTAAGGCGGTAAACTTTTTCATAGTTCCTCCTGAGAATTGGTTCTCCCCCAATGGGGAATATGTTTTACTTTGGCTTTCAACTAAATCAATAATAACGAATTACATAAATAATATACTTGACTATAAAAATATGTCAAGTAATTTGAAAAGGAATAAATAACTGCAGGGGGCGATACCTCCTGCAGTTTTAGTATTTTATTTGATAAAAGTAGAATAACTAAATTGGATATTCAACAGCAGCAAACCACTCCAGTTCAATTTCCTCAAAAAGCGAATCGCGTTTTTTGCAGTCTCCAAAAAACTCAAGTTCACCGGAGGTCAGGTTTTCCCCATTGATCTTTTTATCAGCAAGCTCGGACAATTTGTTAAAATCAGCATAATGTTCGGCCAATCTTAATTCAGCATAATCGCGAGCCGCCCAGGTAGAGATCAAAAACTGCCAATCTGAGGCTGACAGAAGCATCAATTCTCTGGCCGCTTGTTTTAATATCTCAACTGTTTCCAGATCGATACTGTCTTTATTGGCCGCATAATGCCTGGCCAATTGGCACATTTTGGCCTCGGCCTTATAAATATGTTTCCAGGTCCACTCATTATCTTTATTTAGCCAAATATAATGATGTCCGCCCTCTCCCCAACTTCCTTCCGGTATCGATATAATCTCGGTCGGCTTGACCCGATTAATATGTTCGCTCAAAAATGTGTTTTCTATTTCATCATTTTCGCAGACATTTTTAATAACTTCTTTCAGGAACAGCGGGCCCTCAAACCACCAGTGGCCAAACAGTTCGGCATCATAGGGAGCCATCAATACTCCGGCCCTACCCGACTCTTTGTAATATTCGGTTAATATATCACTTACTTTTCCGACAAAATGGGACGCATTTTCAGGAGTTCTTGCAAATGCTTCTTTCTGATTATATTCCTTCTTGTCGGCCAGATCTGCTTTTACCGATGTCACCGCCCAGTACCGATGACCACCCGGGAACCGTTTTTTATGAAAATCAAGATAATTGCCATCGCCGGGATAGCCATGTTCGCCAGACCAGACCAGAAGACCTGTTTCCGGGTCACGAGTAAAAATTGTTGCCGGTTTTTTTCCCTCGGCGGCAGAACTGATAAGGTATAATTCTCGTGGCGTTTTTTCAGAATCAATTTCACGAGGTTTGTATTGTGATTCAAATTGTCCCCACAAACGCTTTAAAGCCTCAAATCTATCAAAATAGACACCGATTGATTTGCCGCCTTGCAACAGAGCCGAATCAACAATAAAGAAATCAAGGCCATTTTCAGACAGGAATTCATCGACTCCTTTACGAGCATACGTTTCGGTTTTACCGTTTATCGGCACCGGCGGGGTCCAGTCGTAGCGGGGTCGATAAGCGCATTCGGGGAGCCAGATACCTTTTGGGTCGCGTCCAAAATGCTTTTTATAGTTTTTTACCGCCATTTTGACCTGAGCCTGAACCGATTCATCGCGTGACAAAAGCGGAAAATATCCGTGAGTAGCGCCGCAGGTCATAATCTCAAGATAACCATCATCCTGAAGTTTACGAAGTTGACCAATAATGTCACGATTTATTGCTTCAAAATTATCATAAGTCTCTTTATAAAACTTTTCCCATTCCTGCGCCGTTGCCAGCATATTTTTTTGACTGTATTTATGGAACTCTTCAGCATCAAGACCAGCTGATTTTACTTTCATCTTGAGATACTCGCCAAATTCCACTTTAAAAGATTCGTCGGCCAACTGCTCGCACAAAACCGGCGAGATATCAATTGTTAATTTTGGTTTGTATCCTTCGGCGACCAATTCATTGACCGCTGCAACCAATCTCATATAGGTTTCACCCGCCGCTTCGTTGAGCCAGTCCATTCCATGGGGCCATTTTCCGTGATCGATCACATAAGGTAAATGATTATGTAAAACAAAGGCAAAATATCCCTTAGTCACTTTTTTCGTCTCCATTCCCGGAAGTTTCAAATCCGATTTTCCCGCTGTGTAAAGCATCTGGTCCGCCCGGGATTTTTATTTCGCCGAACTGTTTTTCAAATTTCTTAAGATTATCTTCCAGCGTTTTATGTAATAATTTGGCATGAGCCGGGGTCATAATTATTCTGGCTTGAACCTTGGTTTTGGGTGCGCCAGGCATTATCCGGGCAAAATCAAGAATCATCTCAGTCGCCGAATGAGCGATCATGACCATATTGGCGTAAATTCCTTCTGCTTCTTTTTCGCCGAGTTCAATTTTTAGCTGCTGCGGTTTCATCTGCATATTTTTATCTCCTTCATTTCCCTTGTTAGACGAATTGCTTTTTTATATATTGGCAAAAAGTTTAAACAATATAGATTAAAAGTTTATTATATGTCAATGAAACCTGAAAGCATAGAAAAAATAATTGCCAATTTTGGCAAAGCGAAGATTCTTATTCTGGGCGATATCATGCTCGACGAATACCTTTATGGCGATGTCGGTCGGATATCTCCGGAAGCACCGGTCCCGGTGGTTGATATCAAAGAGGAACGATTAAAACTGGGCGGGGCGGCCAATGTTGCTAATAATATTGCCACCCTGGGCGATGAGCCGATTTTGCTGGGAATCGTTGGCGAAGATGACGCTTCGGTCAAGTTGTCGCAACTTCTAAAACACTGCAATATCACCCGCGATTTCCTTATAAACGATTCAGAGCGCCGGACAACTATCAAAACAAGAATTATTGCCCAATCGCAACAGATCGTTCGTGCCGACCGCGAGGACACAAAAGATATCTCAGAAAATATTGAAAAAACTATTCTGACTCGTTTCATGTCGATTATTGATAAAATCAACGCAATTATAATTTCCGATTACGGCAAGGGAGTTATAACTGCATCTTTATTGGAAAAACTAATACCGATCTGCAAAGAGAAAAATATCTTTATCGCAGTTGATCCGAAAGAATCGAATTTCTTTAATTATAAAGGCGTTTCGGTGGTTACTCCTAATCACCACGAGGCCGGATTTGTTGCCGGACGCAGAATCGTCAATGAAAATGATTTAAAAAATGTCAGTCGTATCCTTTTGGATAAATTGCAGGCCGAGTCTCTTCTGATAACCAGAGGTAGCGAGGGGATGGCTCTGTTCACCGCCGATGATCAGGTCGATTATTTTCCGACCGTGGCCCGCAAGGTTTTTGACGTCACCGGTGCCGGCGATACCGTTATCTCGGTTTTTGTTTCAGCGATTGCAGCCGGAGCGACATTACAAGAAGCGGCCTTAATCTCCAACTGCGCCGCTGGAGCGGTTGTGGCCGAAATCGGTACCGCGGCGATAACAAGCAGACAGCTGGCGCAAGAGTTTAAAGATAACTTTATAGATTGAGATAGAGATTGCAGAAAAAAAATGCCAAATAAAACCAAATACATATTCGCTTCTTCTGATAAGAAAGCTATTACCAGCCTCTTAGATGACCTGAGAAAAAAAGGAAGACGGATCGTTTTCACCAACGGCGTCTTTGATATTCTGCACTATGGTCATATTAATTATCTGACCAAAGCGAGAGAGATGGGCGATATTTTGATCGTTGGACTCAATCGCGATAGTTCGGTTAAAAAATTCAAATCAAAAAATCGGCCGCTTCAAAATGAGATGGACCGCGCACGAATATTGACCGCGCTGCGGGCTGTTGATTATGTGGTTATGTTTTCCGAAGAAACTCCGGCTCGATTGATTGAAATGATAAAACCGGATGTTCTGGTTAAAGGGGCCGATTATAAAATCTCCGAAATAGTCGGAGCCCAATTCGTCAAATCATATGGCGGTGAAGTCAAACGGATCAGGTTTGTAAAGGGTCGCTCGTCAACTGATATTATCAAGAAGTTAAACAGCTAAAAGCTTACAATAGATTTTCTATCTGAACGGATTGTTTTCTAATCTTATAGACGGCGTTTCTATATTCGGTTTGGTTAATGGTCTTATCTTCCCCGCTGAAAACGGGGCACCAAGATAACGACCCTCTTTGGCAACGGTTACAAAACTGCCCCCCTGATTTGGAATCCAATCGAACCAATAGGTCGTATCAATAGTTGTACCAGTCGTCTCAATATCAATAAATACATGAGAACTAACAATAAATGCGCCATAGCTACTATTCATATCATTCCAATTGATACCAAATTCCAATATATTTGTATCCATAGGAACATTGTGATAGGCAAAACCAGTGGTATCGAAAGATAAATCCCAAAAAGCCGGAATCGCAGCGCTGTTCCAGAACGCCATTGCCGTATCGCCGCCATGCAAACCTATTATAATTCTATGGTCGGCACCAATACCGTTCAAGGCTTGCCCTGCAAAATCAGATCGGCCGGTTGCCGGGTTTAAATCGCTGTCGAGGTAGATACCAAGATCAATAGTTGAGTCATTGATCTGATCCATTGCAAAAGGATATGGATAAGGATGGGTCCAATTTTTTGCAAATTCGTAGCGCAGTTCCAAAACTGTTTCGGTACTACGGGCCAGCATTCTTCTGACATCCTGAGGCAACCCTTCAGAATTGTCATCGGTTGCCATTATCTCCCACTGATATATTATCTCGATAGTATCAGAATAGCCGACATGGCTGGGGCCATAGTAAGCTTTTGATGATATATCATGCAATGAACCTATTGACCAGGACGAAGCGTCAAGTTGATATTCATAAGGCTCGGTCAAATCGGTAGCGGAACTCATAATAGCATCATCAATGTAAAACTCAACGCTATCAACACCAACCGGATGAGAAACATCGATAACAATAGTAACGGTATCATCGACAATTGCACTGTCAAACGGATAGGTGAAAGACGGTAGCGGTATAAACGGGTCACTTATCGTTCTAAAATTCCAACTGTAAGCCGTGGCCAGATTATTTCCGAATGTATCAGCAACCGCAGTTGAGATAGTTACGGCATAAACGGTATCGTACAATAATGTATCGTTGGGAGTGAATGTCGCTGTTTTATTGCTGTAGGTGACAACTCCGGTTGCGCCATTATTTAAAGTAAATGATGAGTTAGTTATTGTGGCGGCGTTCATCTCTTTGGAAAAGGTCGCAGTTATAACGACATCGCCATAAACATTGACTGCATTATTAATCGGAGAGACAGATATAATAGTCGGCGAAGTGGTCGCCGGATCAGGTTCGGTGGTGAATGTCCAGGTTATATTGGCGGGAAGATGGTTTCCCACCGAATCGGTAATCCCGGTTGTCAGCCGGCAAGTATAAGTTGTCAAATATGCCATAGAAGCAGACGGTGTAAGATAAATTGTGTTACCATTGAAACTATAACTTCCCCTAACGCCGATATTAAATGAAAAGGTAGTATCATTTACTGAGGTTGAATCAACAGGTTCAGTAAATGTGGCGATTATTAAAGCGTATATTCCGATTTTGGCGGCAGTATTGGCCGGACTGGTATAAAGTAGAGTCGGCGGAATCGTTTCATGATTTGGCCCGGTCGGCTTATCCTTGCTACAAAATATTAGCAGTGAAGTAATTAGAATTAATAAAAGCGTCAATGCTGCTTTTAAATTGAATATGTGATTTTTTTTATTCATATTTTAATATACGCCGTAGTCATAATATTATATAGTTAATTCGACAGAATAAGTCTTTTAATAATAAAAATCTGCAAATCGACAAATTACATACGGTAAATACTTTTCCATTATCATTAATAAATATATTCATATTGACATTTCTAATAATATTTTATATATCAGTAATTATATCGTCTTTAATATAAAAAAGGTGGAATATATGCCAATCTTGTCAAATCTTTTCAGAATATCATGGGCTTTATTAATCATAATTCTTATATATCCATCTGCCTATTGTGATCAAAACAAACAGTTGGAAGATGTTGTGTATCTGAAAGATGGAAGTATTATCCGCGGAACAATAATTGAACAAGTCCCAGGAGAAAGCCTGAAAATTGAAACGACAGGCGGCAATGTATTTGTTTTTTCAATGAAAAAAATTGAGCGAATAGCCAAAGAACCATCGAAGAGCAGAAGCCGGTTAGGCCGGAAAAATGGGGGAACTGCTTTTGTTTTGTCTTTGCTTGTTCCCGGCGGTGGTCAATTCTACAACGGTGAGAGTGGCAAGGGTATTGCAATGCTGAGCACTTGCGTATTAGGAGTTATACTATTGTCATCGAGTGGCAGCAGTAGCGACTCATATTATCAAACAACAGAACCTGGTGGTTTAGCCGGTTTTGGAGTGCTTTTAATGCTGGGAGGGTCGCTCTGGTCAATAATCGACGCTCCAATAAGTTCCGCACGGATAAATCAAGAAAATACTCTGGCATCAGGTTTTCGTATTACTGATAAAGTATATGTTGACGTTGGAATCTTGGAGTTTAATTCCCAAGAAACATCATTTATAAAAGCAGTTGTCTTATTTTAAGTAATCAAGAGACTATTCATGTTGTCGAAATTCGTTCTTAATTCAAAAACCTAAAACTTACGGCTGCCGCGCTGGGTAATTGGGATATCCTTTTGGCACAATGGACAATCGTTCGGTTCCCAGGCATTTGCCTCAACGGTAGCGAGCGCCTTAAATGGATAATCGAATTTGACCTTTCCGCCGGAACGATCCAGAAATTCACCTATACCAACTATATTGGCTTTATATGAATTGACCAGATCAATGACTTCAAAGATCGAGCGTCCGGTAGTAAGAACATCGTCAACAATTAAAACTCGGGTGCCCGGTTCAATAAAAAAGCCACGTTTGAAAATACGGCTGCCGCCATCGCCAGCCTCGGCGTAGATCGAATCCACATCGAAATATTTGGCAACTTCATAGGCAATAATAATTCCGCCGGTGGTCGGACCGACAACCAATTCGACATTTTGATCCTCAAACTGCCTGGCCATCTCGACGCAGACTTTTTCACACAGGCGGGGTTGCTTGAGGATCATAAATTTTTCATAATAAATATCGCTGTGTTTGCCGGAGGTTAATTTGAAATGTCCGTTCAATAGTGCATTGGAATCTTTGAAGCTGTTTAATATTTCCTGCTGATTCATTTTTAGTCTCCGGTAATAATTGCCACCGCTGCGGCCATTTTACGTTCATGAGTTATTGATACTTTAATTTCCTTATCAAGAACTCTTTCTCTTAAGTTATCCTCAAGATGAACATACGGCTTGCCGTAAAGATCGTTGAGAACCTGAATATCTTTGAAATTAATTCGCCTTTCAAAAAAAGCGCCAAGAGTTTTAATAACTGCCTCTTTTGCCGCAAATCGTCCGGACAGAAATTGTACCTTATTAAATTTTTGCATGTACATTTCATATTCTTCAATGCCAAGAATTTTTTTGGCAAACGATTCCCCCCATTTATCCAACGCCCGGCCAATTCGCTCAGTATCAATCAAATCTATGCCAACAGAATATATCATAGCCTATCCTTCTTTTATTTCGCATCCTATTTGTGAGATTATAAGACAATAATTAATTATTATCAAGAGCGAAAAAACTGTTTACAAAACATTCTTGATGCCGTAACTTATGGTAGAAATGTTGGAGAGGAATGGAATTGAAA
>DAOUVS010000229.1 GCA_030667525.1 Candidatus Zixiibacteriota bacterium
CAGAACAGCTTTAACTTCTTCTTTATCTCCAGAATTTATCTGTAAAGAAATCTTTTGTTTGTCATATTTGGGAAATCGAGCCATATGAGCATCAACATAGGCGTCGAACATTGACAGGAAAATAAATGCGCCGGAAAACCATGTAAACAGATTGCGCCTGTCCTTGAATTTGTCATATTCATCAAATGTTCTCTGTTTCAGGTCATTATCATCGGTAAGGGAAGCGAGATCAAATTCTTTTTTGGCATCGGATGTTTTCTTGAAATTTTTTATCATGGTCCCAAGAAAGATTCCCTCGACGCCAATAACAATTCCAGCCTTGATGTACTGCCGGTTGCCAAGCTGGCCCCATCCTGGGAAAATCATCGATTTGAAAAATGCAGCGGTTGGTGACTGCCATTTGACCGAGTCGGTTTTGTTGATGACATAATATCCACCTGTATAATTATCGAGCTGGTCGTTGTCAAGGAAGTATTCATCATACAATGCCGCATTTCCGTTTTCAAGCAGTTGCGCGAAGATGGTTGAGGAGCTTAGTAAAATAATCAGTGAAGTAAAAACGATTAGACCGATATTATTCCGCACCATTAAAATACACTCTGATTTTGTTAGGGCATGTTTCGACTGTTAAATCAGCATCCGCTAATTTAATAATGTCGCCATCGATGTAAAGTTTTCTTTGTGCTGTCGGCGCGATTGTTATTTTTTGACCCCGATACATTTGAATTTCATCGGCATAAATATATTTCTTTTTTAAAATCTGACGTATGAATTTGGATAGATTTGCTTTTCCCTGACCAATATCAAAAACAATTTCAGCTTTACCATCGTCGTCGATAGAGGTTGGTGTCAATGGCAGGCTCAGCGAATGAGAAAGCAGATTAATATTCATAAAGAGCGGGGTTGCGTCAAATTTGAATTCATCGATGGTGACCGATGTTTTCTGTGCCTTAACCGATGCGGCTGCCAGCGAAACTTTTCGTGACCATCCAATTCCAAAGCGGGGCGGTTTTTGGCCGATTAGTTCGGCCAGATTGGGAATAAGTCCCAATCCGATTGAACCGAGGAAAAAATGTTTTCCGGCCATTGCACAATCAATTTTTCGGGTATGCCCGGAAAGAATATGGTCGGCGGCAACTTCTAAGTCGGGTTGGCCATAAAGAGAATTGTAAATATTATTATATTTTCCAAGCGGAAAAATGCCTAGGGCACAGGTCCGACGAATTAGATTTCGTGCGACCAGATTGACTGTCCCATCACCTCCACAGGCTATTATTCCGGTTGGCTGGCGAGTTAATAGTTTTTTTATCTGATAGGTTGCTTCTTTTCCTGTGACTGATTTTATAACATGCCAGTTGGACCTTGATCGCGCTAACTCACTTATAAGAAAATCAATTTTGTCATCGGCAAAGCCAAAAGCCTGTTCATTTATAATGACTCCGAAAATTGGGCGGTTGGAATATTGCGGTTTTCGATAATGGGGTCTATTTCTGTCGTATTGTTTTCTCATAAAGATGAAAATAATGCATTTGATGACAGATGCAAGGAAATTACACGCTAAGTCCTTAAAACTCTATGAAATATCTGAAACAGTTGTAAAAGGTGCATAAAAAAACCCGCCAAAAGGCGGGTTTTTTAAAACTACTAAGGTATTAGTAACGACGTCTTCCGCCGCCGCCACCGCCACCACCGCGATTATCTCTTTCAACGCGAGGGCGTGCTTCATTGACATTGAGGGCGCGACCACCAAGATCGGTGCCATTCAGCGTTTCAATCGCATTTGTGGCCTCGTCCTTGTTGGGCATTTCGACAAAACCAAATCCCTTGGATCTGTTACTCATTCTGTCAATAATGATGTTTACTTCTGTTACTTCGCCGACTGCTTCAAAAGCTTGACGAATATCGTCTTCGCTGACGTCGTACGAAAGATTTCCAACATAGAGCTTCATTCTACTCTCTCCTAATTTGCTTGTCCCTCACAATAGATTTTCAAAAAAACCAAAACGTTCGGTAAAGCGTTCCTCGCGCATCATTGCGCCTCGATCTTCGATATGCATTTTAAAAAGAATTATATTCGTAGATACACCCTTAAAAAGATAAATATGGAAGACTTAATTTCACATTCAATTATACGGCAAATTTAGTAAAATCCTAACCATTTTTTCAAAAATATTTAAAAATAAATAAAAGGGCAATTCTCCTAAGCGGCTATATGTTAAGGGTTTATCATAAATAGCGGATTTATAGCATTATTTTAGTTTTGTGAAAAATGATGGAAAGTTGATAATAATAGCAATTTGGAGGCACAGGATCAGTCATGGTGTCGTAGATCGTCAATTAATAAAAAGGCCAATGCCGCCAATTCATTTCGGGATAAATCGGCTTGTAGAATATTTTTGGCCGACTGAATTTTGGTTGCACTGGGAGAGTCGCCCTGAGACAGCTTGACCGCTTTTCTAAGTTGAATCTCATCGATACAATATACCGATTCGGCACCAATAATATCTATCTCTTTCATTATATGTAATCCTCCAGGTGATAATTATACAGTAAAGCTGGAACCGCAGCCGCAAGTTTTTTTGGCCATCGGATTGCTAAAACGAAATCCGGAATGAATTAAATCATCGGAATAATCAATTTTTAAACCGTAAAGATGAAGGACGCTGTTGAAATCGGCAATCACTCTCAAATTATTATCACTAAAAATTTCAATATCCTCTTCGCCCATCATATCATCAATTCCCGCGCTATATGTCATCTCGGAACAACCGCCGGTGACAACCTTGATCCGAAAATATTTCTCTTCGGTTGCACCCAAATCAATCAAAGCATTCTTGGCAGTTTCAGTTAATTCAATATTCATTTTTGATCTCCTCCAAATCAATTTTCGTCCGGCCCGTTGTTTTTTGAGCAATTTTGGATCCTATCAAACTTCATTTATTATATACGAAAGAGGATTTAAATTATTGGTAATAATGGTAATAATGTGGACAAAAATAGTCCATGATAATTAATTGGAATTGATAATTGGCATATTGGGGGCATAAAAAAAACCTGCCAAAAGGCAGGTTTTTTAAAAGTTGTGCGATTAGTAACGACGTCCACCGCCGCCGCCGCGATTGTAGCCGCCGCCGCCGCCGCCGCGACTGTCTCTGTCAACGCGAGGTTTCGCTTCGTTGACATTGAGGGCGCGACCGTTCAATTCGGTGCTATTAAGCTGCTCAATAGCCTGTGTCGCAGCATCCTTATCAGGCATCTCGACAAAACCAAATCCTTTTGATCTGCCGCTCATTCTGTCGATAATAATGTTTACTTCGGTGACTTCGCCGACGTTTTCAAATACCTGACGAATATCAGCTTCGCCGGTGTCATACGAAAGGTTTCCAACATAGAGCTTCATTTACTCTCTCCTAATTTGCCTGTCCCGCAAAGTAGATTTTTTGTAAATCCAAAAAGTATGGACAAGCGTTTCTTGCGCTTCATTGCGCCTTGATCTTCAATATAGATTTTAAAAAGAATTATATTTTCGAGATATACCTTTAAAAAGACAAATATGGAAGACTGATTTTCACATAGCTATATACGGCATATTAGAAAAAAACCTAATCATTTTTTCAGTTATTTTTTCAAATTTCTTAGAAATTATTCATTTTTTCGGGGAAAATGCGAAATATATCAATATTTCTGGTATATTTTTCAATTATCGACTGATTTGGAGTTTTGTCGGTTTAAAAAAAATCGAAATTTTGATTAATACTTTCTTGAAGTTAGATTTGAAATTAGTTTTTTTCGAGCAGGTTTCCTATGAACTCTACCATTTCGTCAGAAGAGATTGTTTGTTGACCAATAAGCTCTTTGACCCAGGTGGCACGATCAGCGATGTCAACTTTTTCGGTTTTAATTTTTCGCAGGTCTTTTATTGAAATCTGATTATTATCAAATTCATCTTCACCGATAATAACCGCCACCGGGATTTCCTGACGGTCGGCATATTTAAGTTGCTTGCCGAGTGATTTGGCATTGCCGACATACAGCTCGGTTTTGAATCCGGCGCGGCGCAGTTCCGAGGCGATTTTGGCATATTCGGTTATTTTTTCCGGCATCATCACGGTCACCAGGATATCAGCGGTTGATGGTTTTGTCTCCAGAGTACCACTCATTATCATTGCCGCCATCAAACGATCAATACCAATCGAGGCTCCGACAGCAGGGGTATCAACCCCGGTGAAACGGCCGATTGAATTGTCATAACGACCGCCGCCCATAACCGAGCCTACTCGCGAGGTTTTTTTGCCGGTCAGAACCGCCTCAAAAACCGGTCCTGTATAATAATCAAGACCACGAGCAATGCTGACATCGATGGGGGCACTGTCATCCGGTATCCCCGATGATTCAAGAAAATTATGAATCTGTTCTAATTCAGAGACACCTTCTTCGGCCGATGGCAGGTCTTTAAATAAATCGCGAAGAGAACTTATAGCTTCGGCTCGAGTTGATTGGGCGATATTGAGAAATTTTTCAATTTTATCAATTTGGTTATCTTTCAGTCCAAGCCCAGGGATTGGGTCGCCCGATTTATCTTTTCGACCCGGTCCAAGCTCTAATTTGACCGCTTCGATTCCCTGCTTGTCTAGTTTATCAAGAATACGGAAAACCTGATGATCCATATCGGGTGTCAGTCCGGAAAATTCAATTAACGAGTTTAAAACTTTGCGGCTGCTATATCTGATTTTAAATTCGAGACCAAGTTTTACCAGCG
>DAOUVS010000339.1 GCA_030667525.1 Candidatus Zixiibacteriota bacterium
CTGTCAGTAAGAACATGTCTTACGGCATGTTGATAAAATGTTAATAACTTAGCGCCGGGGGATGCTTAGCGTGGTGGAACCGTCTTACAGCTATCCGGTTGTGTCAATTTATCTATTCTTATATTGTTGATAACTTGTTTGCAAATTTAACACCACAATAATAGTAAATTTTTAGCATCATATTCATTGTAAGAATTACCCGTACTGATTTTTAGCAACCGGGGAGAAAATGACCGCCATAAACAATATTAATAATAACCAATTGTGGGATGACTGTCTGAAATACATAGCTTTAAGAATAAAAAAACATTCTTATAATACATGGTTCAGACATACCAAAGCAGGGGACAAATCCAAGGACGACAACGGAAATCCCGGCTCGTTTGTAATTAAGGTTCCCAACCAATTTGTCGCCGATTGGCTCAAGGGACATTATTCTGATTTAATATCGGAAGCTATCAACGAAGTTGGCAACAACGGAATGGCATATTCCTTTGAAATATACAACTGCGATGAGATACCACAAACCGAGATGGAGCTTGCCGTCCCGGAACTGCAATCTAAGTCTATGACCAAACAGCCTCAGATGCCAATGGCAAATTCACTTAACAAAAGATATAACTTTGACAATCTGGTAGTCGGAGATTTTAACCAATTTGCACACGCCGCCGCGGTAGCTGTTTCGGGCGATCCCGGCACCACTAATTATAATCCGCTATTTATCTATGGCGGCACCGGACTTGGTAAAACTCATCTGGCTCAGGCGATTGGGCATCAGGTCCTGAAAAATAATCAGAGTAAAAAAATTATTTATGCTTCGTCTGAAAAATTTACATCTGATTTTATTAATTCGATTTCAACCGGAACAATATCAAGTTTTTCATCAAAGTATCGTAATGCCGATGTTTTACTTATCGATGATATCCAGTTTTTTTCCGGCAAAGAATCGACCCAGGAGCAGTTTTTTCATACGTTTAATGATCTCTACCATGCCGGAAAACAGATTGTCTTGACCTCCGACCGTCACCCGCACGAAACCAAAGGTCTCGAGGAGCGGTTACTGTCGCGGTTTTCATCTGGATTGGTAGCCGACCTGCAGCAACCAACGATGGAAACCCGGGTCGCTATCCTTCGGGCTAAAGCCGAAAGAGAGAAAATCGCTGTCCCCGAGGATGTTCTATATTTTATCGCTGACAACATCACCAGCAACATCCGTGAACTTGAGGGCTGTCTCAATAAACTTATTGCCTATGCCTCGCTGGAAAAAGTTGAAATTGATCTTGAATTTGCCACCCGGACCCTTGGCAAAGAAATTACTCGAACCCGTAAAGAAATAACAGTCTTGTTGATCCAGCAAAAAACGGCCGAATTTTTTCATATTGACCAAAAACTGATGAAAGCAAAGAAAAAAACAGCTCAAATCGCCCTCGCTCGCCAGGTAGCGATGTATCTGACCCGCAAATATACTTCGCTATCTCTTAAAGATATCGGTGAATCTTTTGGCGGACGGGATCACTCGACCGTTATTCATGCTTGCGAATTGGTGGCTAAAAAGATATATGAAAATTTTGAACTCAAGGAAAAAGTTGAGGCAATTACCGCTAAATTGCTAAATTAAACGGTGTGGAAATCCTTTGTATAAAATGGTTGATAATATGTTGAGTTTATTTCGATGTGGACAGATAGAATATCAAAAAACAATTGTTGACAATCTATCAACAGAAACGGTATCCTCTATTTGTGAAGATAGATATATGTCAGACATTAAAATGAGAGAATTCGACAGGAGGATACTCACAAACTAACAGACCTTATTATTATTACTTATTTAATATATATGGAAAGAATAAATATATAATAGTGTGAATAACTAACGCGGAGCTGGGAATGAAATTTAATTTATCAAAATCTAAATTAAGCGTATACCTTCAATCTGTCCTTCAAATCGTACCGACAAAATCAACTTTGCCGATTTTATCAAATATACTTTTTGAGGCACTTGATAATAAA
>DAOUVS010000126.1 GCA_030667525.1 Candidatus Zixiibacteriota bacterium
ACTACCGATACTTACAGCGCAACGAAGAAAATGGTACTTCTGAAATAACGTCTCGCCTGACTCTAATTTCAGAAACACACCATATAAAAAGCCTCCCGAAAGGGAGGCTTTTTTATTGAGAATATTTATAGTCAGATTAACAAATTGTCCAAATGACAACATTAAATATTATGAGCGAATGATATTCAGTATTTTTTCGAGCCTTTCCTCTAATATCTCTTTTGAGACTGCTTCGGCATTTAATCTCAAAAGCGGCTCGGTATTGGATGGCCGGAGATTGAACCAAAAGTCATCATAGGCAACACTGATACCATCCATGCGGTCGATTTCTCCATCAGAGCAAAACTCGGTTATCTGTTCGATTTTGTCCTTCACCGAATCGACTTTGGTGTTGATCTCGCCCGATCTGAAATAAGGGTCAATTTCGGCAATTTTGTCGTGAAGCTGAATATCGCTACGGCTGAGAAGGTCAAGACAGACCAAAAATGCGATCAATCCGGAGTCGGAAAACCAGAAATCTCTAAAATAGAAATGCCCGGAATGTTCACCCCCAAAGATCGCGTTATGTTTTTTCATCAGTGGCTTTATCAGGGCATGTCCGACTTTCGTTTTGATCGGTTTACCACCCTTGCGTTTTATTAATTCCGGCACCGCTTTAGAGCAGATAAGATTATAGAGAATGGTCTCACCGGGATACTTATCGAGCAAATTATCAGAAACCAGCGCTGTGACCATATCACCACCAATTTGATTTCCAAATTTATCAACCAGAAACATTCGGTCGGCATCACCGTCAAAAGCAACTCCAAAATCAGCTTTTACTTCAGCAATTTTCTTTTGAAGATCGACCAGATTTTCCAATTCTATCGGCGAAGCGGGATGATTGGGGAAACTGCCATCAGGCTCAAAAAACAATTTTGTCACTTCAATTGGCAATTTTTCAAAAACAGGCGGAAGCGTCATCCCGGCCATACCGTTGCCAGCATCAAAAACAATTTTAAATGGTTTGATTTTGGCCGGATTGATAAATGACAGGCAATGTTCGGCATATTCCCCGGAAATATCCTTTCTGGCAATATTTCCCCGTTGGGGCGATTTTTGAATGATTTCGTTTTCCATCGCCTCTTTTATTTTGTCGAGCCCAGCCTGTCCCGAGAGCGGCTGAGCCTGCTGACGGCAGATTTTGAAACCGTTATAATCTTTTGGATTATGACTCGCCGTTATCATCACGCCGCCGTCATATCCATATTTACCGACCGCAAAATAGAGCCCGTCGGTCGAAACCATACCGATATCGATAACATCGACTCCGGCATCGAGAATACCAGAAGCGAGCGCGTCGAAAAGTTCATCGGAGGAAACCCGCATATCACGACCAACCGCAATTGCCTTTGGTTTGAGATAACCGGCCAATCCGTTGCCGACCCGATAGGCAACATCGGTGTTTAATTGATCAGGGAAGATTCCTCTGATATCATAAGCCTTAAATATTGATCCGTCAAAATTCAATTTTGATTCCTTTCGAGAACTCTGAATATACAAAATCGTTCGGTCCGGTCAAATTGTTTTATAAAATATTACATATTTTTTATACAAATTGAATAATCATAATATTCTTTAATTCGTTAATTTTGCTCGTTTATTCATTATTATTTCGTATCTTGATTTAACTATGCCACTCGGAATAAAGCAAAATAATCTGTTTACAGTCACTTTCTCTGCCTTTGTAATGTGTATCGGCTTTTATGCCTGGCGGATTATGTTCAACAATTTTGCAGTTGAGCAGTTCGACGCTTCACCTGCCGATATCGGTATCATTCAGGCGGTTAGAGAAATTCCCGGTTTACTGGCCTTTACCGTTGGAATAATCGCGATGAAATTAACCGAATCGCGGATTGTTGCTCTGTCAATAATCCTAATGGGAGTTGGTCTGATATTTTGCGGCGTTTCGCCATCGCTGGTGGTTCTCGGTCTGGCGACATTTGTCCTATCGGTTGGATTTCATTATTTTGAACCAACCAATAGCTCCCAATTGTTGCTTTTGGCTAATAACAGTAATTTTGGCAAAGTTCAGGGAGTATATCGTTCCTATGAATCGCTGGCTGGTCTGGTCGGCGGTTTGATGATTTTGGGGATGACACTGTTTTTGTCTTATGAATTTACTTTTTATATTATTGGCGCGCTAATTACGGTTATAGGAATTTATCTGGTTTTGGCACTTCCTCCTAATAGCGGTAAAACTGAAAATCGGAAGATGGTTATCAAGAAAAAATACTGGCTTTATTATGTGTTGTATTTTTTGCGAGGTTGCCGTCGGCATATTTTTACCACTTTTGCGATATTTCTACTGGTGAAAAACCATGATTTGTCGATTTCGATGGTCTCGATTGTGGTTATTTCCAGCAATTTGGTAACATTTTTTACCAATCGCTGGATGGGCAATTTAACCGATAAACTAGGCGAACGGTTTATCCTGGCCGGAAGTTCGCTGCTTCTTATCTTTATTTTTACTGGATATGCCTATATTGATTATCTGCCGGTTCTTATAGTTTTTTATCTGATTGACAATACTCTTTTTAATTCGGCGATTGCGTTGCGATCATATTTGATGAAAATATCAAACAGCGAGGATCTGACCGGTTGTTTATCATTTGGAATGACTTCAAATCATATTGCTGCGGTTGTGATACCGATCGGCGGCGGCGTTATCTGGAGCTATTTTGGCCATGAGGCAACCTTTTTAATCGGCGCCGCGATAGTTTTTGTCGATATGATCTTTTCGTTTATGGTGCCGGGAAAAAAGGCGCTGTAACTTTTTTTAACTGTTCAGGTTAATTATCATCAAAAGAGATGCTTCCAGCGGTTGCGCTGAGGTGGCTTTTTTCTTATAATATCAGCAATAAAAGAAGACTAAATGGCAGAGATATAATATGAAAAATTTTTTATCCGGAAATGAGGCGGTTGCACGAGGTGCACTTGAGGCTGGTATAAGACTTGCCGCGGCTTATCCGGGAACTCCCTCAACCGAGATTCTGGAAAATATCGCCGATAAGTTTCCGTCGATTTATTCGCAATGGTCACCAAATGAAAAGGTTGCCTTTGAAGTCGGGATTGGTGCATCGCTCGGAGGTGCACGAACATTAGTGACGATGAAACATGTCGGTCTTAATGTTGCCGCCGATCCGTTTATGACTTTTGCTTATACCGGTGTCGGGGGCGGATTTGTAATTGTTTCGGCTGATGATCCCGAGATGCACTCATCGCAGAATGAGCAGGATAACCGCTTCTATGCCAAGTTTGCTCAGATTCCGTTTCTGGAACCAAGCGATAGTCAGGAATCAAAAGATTTTGTCAAATTGGCCTGCGAAATATCAGAACAGTTTGATACGCCGGTGATGCTTCGGATGACAACCCGGATTTCTCATTCAAAGGGAATCGTTCAGGAAGGTGAACCAATCGAACCGTCAGCCGCAGGCTTCAAACGAGATATGAACAAGTATGTGATGATTCTATCAAATGCCCGTAAACGTCATGCAGTAGTAGCCGAACGTCTTGAAAAATTGCAAAAATATTCTGAAGAAACCGAACTTAATTTTGTCGAAGATAATGGTTCCGATATTGGTATTATCACCGGCGGTATTGCATATCAATATGCCAAAGATAATTTACCGGAGGCCGACTATCTGAAAATCGGATTCGGATTTCCATTGCCAATAAATAAAATCCGTAAATTTGTTGATACGCACAAAACTACTCTGATTATCGAAGAGTTGGAGCCATACTACGAGGAGCAGATTAAGGCGGCCGGAATAAATATTGAAGGAAAAAAATATTTTTCCAATCTTGGGGAGTTGTCACCGTACAAAGTGGCCCTTGGCTTAAAAGAGGCCGGCATCATAGATAAAGTTGCGATGGCGGAATTTGAGCCGGAGCAGCTTTTCCCGCGTCCGCCGGTGCTTTGTCCCGGATGCCCGCATCGTGCACCGTTTATGGCATTAAAAAAATTGAAGGTTCCGGTGACCGGTGATATCGGTTGCTATACACTGGCGGTTTTACCTCCATTAAATATTATGGATACCTGTATCTGCATGGGGGCTTCGATCGGTAATGCAATCGGTATGGAAAAAGTCAATCCGGATGAAAACGGAACCGCGGCGGTTATTGGTGATTCTACCTTTCTGCATTCCGGAATAACCGGACTGCTTGATGCCGTTTATAACAAAAGTAATATTACGGTTGTTATTCTGGATAATCGTATTACGGCGATGACTGGCGGGCAGCATAATCCGGCGACCGGACAGACCTTGATGGGCGAAAAAACCAAAGAGGTTAATCTGATTGAATTATGCAAAGCGCTTGGAGTCGAATCGGTTCATGAAGTTGATCCGTATGATTATCAGGCGACTCTTGATGTTTTAAAAGCCGAGCTGAAACGCCCCGGACCATCGGTCGTGATTACTAATAAGCCGTGTGTCTTGATGCCGAAACGGATCATGGGCAAACCATACGAAGTTATCCTTGATGAATGTAACGGATGCAGTGCCTGTTTCAGAATCGGATGTCCGGCGATATCAACCTCGACAGAGCTAACCAAACGGAATCGACCCAAAGCAGTAATCGATCCATTGCTCTGCACCGGCTGTTCTGTTTGCGCACAGATTTGTAAACCGGAAGCGATAGTTTTGGTCGAAGAATCGGTAGTGGTGGGTAAATAAAATGAATAATGATATAAAAAATGTTTTAATAGTTGGTGTTGGTGGACAAGGTGTTCTGTTGGCTTCGGAAGTACTCTCTGAAACGGTGATGTTGGCAGGTCTCGACGTCAAAAAATCGGAAGTGCACGGAATGTCTCAGCGCGGCGGGGTGGTGACTTCGCATGTAAAATTTGGTACCAAAGTCTATTCGCCAATTATTCCATATGGGCAGGCCGATATAATTGTTTCGTTTGAACAGGCTGAAGCGCTTCGTTCGATTGAGTGGCTGAAAAAAAATGGTCTGATTGCTACTTCACGAACAAGACTGGTGCCGCCGATTGCGTCGAGCGGAAAATTCTTTTATCCGGATGATCCGATTGCAGAATTGAAAACAAAAGTCAGCCGGGTGATTGCTCTTGATGCCGATAAGATTGCGCTCGAACTTGGTAATTCGCGGCTGGTTAATATTTTACTTCTTGGGGTAATCTCTGGCGAACTTGGGTTTGACATTACCATCTTGAACGATGCTATCAAAGCGAGAGTCAAACCAAAATTTGTTGATATAAATCTTTTGGCGTTTGCCAAGGGTCAGGAACTTGCGAAGGAATCCAAAACGGTTTCTGCCTGATTGACAATAGGGGAGAGTATGGACAAGGTTATTATTGTCGTTAATCCCGGTTCGACATCTACCAAGGTTGCACTATTTAATTTAAAAAATGAATCTGTTGCAGATTCGGCGGTATCACACCTGTCGGATCAATTGGCTCAATTCGATAATGTCGCCGATCAGTTTGATTTGCGTTTAAGTGGAATTGAAGGCTGGCTTCAGGAGCAGGAGATAGACAATAAAGAGGTGGTAGCGATAGCAGGACGAGGGGCACCGATGCGGCCATTGGAGAGCGGTATTTATAATATCAACGCGAAGATGCTTGATGATTTAAAATCAATGCATTATTCCAATCATGCGTCAAATCTTGGTTCTATAATAGCCGATTTTCTTGGCAAAAAATATAAGGTCCCGGCAATAATTGTTGATCCGGTTACTATTGATGATTTTACCGATTATGCCAGAGTGTCGGGAATTCCAGAGATAGAACGGAAATGCCGTTCGCATGCACTTAATCTTCGCGAGGTTTGCCGCCGGGAGGCAATTAAACTAAATAAAACAATCGACAGATGCAATTTTATAGGCGTGCATATGGGCGGTGGAATTTCTGTCGCCGCTATAAAAAAAGGCAAAATTATTGAAGTTAACGATGCTCTTCTTGGGATGGGACCATTCTCTCCTGATCGCGCCGGAGCATTGCCGGTTGGGGCATTGGTTAAGTTGGCTTTCTCCGGTAAGTACACTGAGGCCGAATTAATCAAAAAGCTATCTCGTGAGTCGGGACTTAAAGCATATCTTGGCGAGGCCGATCTTCGCAAAGTTGAGGAACGAATTGAAAACGGCGACGAGAAAGCAAAACTGTACTATGAAGCGATGCTTTATCAAATAGCCAAAGAGATTGGTGCCTGTGCTGTGGTCCTTAAGGGTGAAATCGATGGGATTATTCTAACCGGCGGAATGTCGAATTCCAAAAAGCTTACCGATATATTGTTAGATTACATTTCATTTTTAGGTAAAGTTATTTTGGTACCGGGTGAGTTTGAGATGGAAGCGCTTGCCGGTGGTGCAATCAGAGTTTTAAATAATGAAGAATCACCAAAAGAATATTAATATAAATTTATATGGAAACCCAAATAAAACCGATTACATCCTCTGATCAAATTATTGAAGCCGCGGCGCGACTTGCCCAAACCGGGCAGAAAAAAATGGTGGCGGTGGCCGGGGCGCAGGATGTTGACGTTATTGGCGCACTATCATCGGCCAATGCCGATGGTATCCTTGATGCCACCCTCTTTGGCGACAAAAGCAAAATAGATGAGATAGCTGACAAAGAAAATATTGATATTTCAAAGTTCGATGTTGTTGATACACCTGATGCTCTGCAAGCAACTTATGAAGCGGTCAAAATGGCGGCCGAGGGTAATGCCGATGTCGTGATGAAAGGATTTGTTTCAACCTCGGCTTTGCTGAAAACAGTTTTATCCAAAGAGTTTAATCTGCGAACAAAAAATACTGTGTCGCATACCGCTGTTTTGGATATTCCGGGGTATCACAAATTACTTTCAATGACCGATGGCGGGATGGTAGTTCGACCCGATTTGGATCAAAAAATTCAAATAATAGAAAATGCTGTTCTGGTCAACAAGGCGCTGGGGATTTGCCCGGTTAGAGTTGCTTTGGCGAGTGCCGTTGATGGTGAATATAAGTCGGTGCCATCGTCGCTTGAATGCAAAAAACTAATTAAAATGTTTGATGAACGCGGGATAAAGGATGTTTTGTTGCAAGGTCCGTTGGCTTTTGATACAGCTACTTACAAAGATATAGCCCGTTCAAAAAATATTGAAGGCCCGGTGGTTGGTGAGGCCGATATCTATCTGGTTAGTTCGCTTGAGGAGTGCAACATCATCGCCAAGTCGCTGATTAATTTTGCCGACACCGTTTTTGCCGGAGTGATAACCGGAGCGAGAGTACCGATCAGTCTGGTATCGCGAACCGATACCTTAAAAAACAAAAAAGCCTCAGTATCTATTGCATGTCTGGTTGCCGAGTATTACAAAACAATCGGATTCGGAGGTGTTTCGTGATTAAATCATTCAAAGAACTTCACGATGCCGCCTCTGAAAAAATGAAAGATGACAGTGAAAAAAGAGTCGGTGCTATATGGCCGACTAATAGAAAATATATCGATGCTATCAAGAGAGCCATCGATGATGGCTTTATTGTACCTACATTAATTGGCTCCAAAAATGAAATTGAAAAATTATCAACCGGTTTTGAAATCATTGATGCTGGCGATTCTAAGCAGGCTTGTCAGATTGCATTTGAAAAAGCAGCTAATAAAGAATTTGATATTCTTCTAAAGTGCAATATCAAAACACGCGATTTTGTTGATCTGCTATATGCCGACCAAAGCGGTTTTATCGCAAAAAAAGCAGTTTTAACGCATATCGGTGTTTTGCAAACCGAGCGATATCATAAACTGATGTTTGTCACCGATGGTGGCGTGACGCCGGAACCTGATGCGGCACAACTGATTAATATTATACAAAACGCTACAAAAGTATGCAACAAACTTGGGAATGAACTTCCTAAAGCTGGTCTTCTCGCGGCGGTCGAAGCGATCTATCCTGCGATTGAGACAACGATGCTTGAAGCGGCGATTGCCAAGATGTCAGATCGGGGACAGATCAAGAATGTACTTATCGATGGTCCATTATCTTTTGATGTTGCGATAAGTACCGAAGTTGCCCAATCAAAAGGAATCACCAATTCCAAAGTTGCCGGAGATACCGATATTTTTGTTATGTCGAATATGGAAACAGCTAATGGTGTTTATAAAGCGATGGTGATGTATGCTAAGGCCGATGCTGCCTCGGTATTGTATGGTGCACCGGTCCCAATAGCTTCATCATCGGCAGTAGATTCAGAAGATAATGTTTTCAATTCGATTGCGCTGGGGATCTGTCTGGCTTAGTCAATAATATTTGGATAACCCTATTATATTCTCCTATATCTATTGACTTATGTATGAAGCTGTTATAGTATTTAAATCAAAATAACATTTGATGGAGGAGACATGAAAAAAGGCTTATTGTTTTTTATTGTATTAATTATCTGTATGGTTAATGTAGCATCTGCCCAAAAGGTTACTGTTAAAAAA
>DAOUVS010000301.1 GCA_030667525.1 Candidatus Zixiibacteriota bacterium
TATGATGGTAGAATTACCGGACAACCGACCGAATCGGGTATCTTTAATTTCACAGTCTCTGCTTTTGATATCTGCCCGCCAGCACCTCCCGATTATGAACCGATCTATGGTGACACGATGGAATACAGCATCGGTATTGTTGGTGTCTGCGGCGATGCCAACAATAGCGGTCTTAAAGATATGGATGATGTTACAGATATTATTGATTATCTTTACAATGACGGCCAAAATATGTGTCCCGTGGCCGGCGGCGACATGGATAACTTCAATGGTACAAATAACAATGACGCCTACTTTTTATATGAACATGTCGCCCATTCGTCCACATATCCCAGGTGTCCACCATTTGCCACATTGATTCCTGAAGCACCCGAAAATATTTTGGAAATACGAAATAGTACTGTTCAGCCGGATCGTGAAAAACATCGGGTTGATTTTTGGCTCAATTCTTTATCTCCGGCAAAGTCTATTTCTATTCCATTCGAATACTCCTGTACAACCTCACCTATTAGTTGTGATTCAATCAGGTTTGGAGGATCATATTATTCTCACTATGTACATAAATACGGTGCAGTAAGTACCACCGAGCCGAAAGCGGTTATCGGTATTGTCAATACCGGAGAAACTCCGCCAACCGGGAATCCGGTTAGAGTTGCTTCGGCCTGGTTTACCGTTGAACCTTCATCCGAAGAGCAATTGATAAATATCAACTCTGCACCCTATGGACCAAATGAGTTTATTATTGTTTCACCATCGCCAACCACGCCATATATCCCCAGTATCGCGGTCATCCCAGGCATTTCATTTGAATGCGGCGATGCCGACAATGATGGCGCAATAAATATTCTGGATGTGATCTATATTATAAATTACAAATACAAATCCGGACCGGAACCAGAGATTCTTGCGGCGGCAGATGTTAACAGTGATACAAGAATCGACATCCTCGATATTGTCTATTTAATTAATTTCAAGTATAAAGATGGCCCTGACCCATTCTGTTTATAAAATATAGTTAGACCGTAACAACTTTGTACCTAAAATCCGATTGAACGCTGAATTGATAGAGATTATGCATTTTTTAGATAGGCTTTTTCCTTGACATTATCCAAATTTCCCCTAAATTAGTAGTTATAGGCAAATGATCTGATCGAATATAAATACGTCAGTAGTACTACAGAAACATCTGGAGGAGCAATGTATAGAAAATTTACAATAACAGCTCTTTTGTTCATGGTCTTTCTAATGGGAATGACTTCTCTTGTCAAATCAAGGGATCTTTCATCTCCTTCTTTAAGGCTTCAGTTATCTGATGAAGAAATCGAAATAAGGAAACAGCGCGCGCGTGAAACCAAAATGCTCAGACAAATAGATCCAATTGGCACACCACAGACCTCTTATGAGGAATGGATAGCAACGCAGGGAACGCCGCTACCCTTTTCGACAAAACTTGTACAAACATCCACACCACTACGCGCCGACTCAAAAATCTGTGTTTTGGTCAATAGTGATCTATATCCACTGATTGAAACTTCGATCAATCAATATGTGACCGATTTAGTATCTGAAGGTTATACGGTTGAGGTCCACACTCTTATCGGAGGTACCCCTCCTGATTTACGCGCTTTCCTGCAAAGTCTTTATGCCCTCGGTATGGATGGAGCTTTATTTGTTGGCGATTTGCCAGTTGCCTGGTATGAGGAAGATTGCGACCCTCATGAATTTTTTCCATGCGATTACTATTATATGGACCTTGATGGCAATTTCTATGATAACGATTCCGACGGCTCATATGATTACCACGATGGAGATCAATATCCGGAAATTTATGTCGGGCGCCTGACCGCATCACCTCTAACGCTGGGCGGTAATGACGAAGCAACTCTGGTGAATAATTATTTTACAAAAAATCATCAGTTTCGTACCGGAGGTCTCATAACCAACACCAGGGCATTGGTATTTATTGATGATGATTGGGAGTTTGACGGATAATCTATTGATGATTGTCTGGAATATATTTATTGCCAATCAAATATGATAAACGACCCACCCGCAACAATTGCATCGAACTATATATTAGAATTGTCAGCTGGATATGAATTTGTTCATGTAGCAGCTCACTCAAATTTTGCCGGTAATTGGTTTGGCAATACAAGTCTTACAAATTATGAATTAATTGACTTAGATCCTCCTTGTATTTTTTATTCACTTTTCGCTTGTTCTAATTGTCGCTTTGTTGAATCAAATTATATGGGTGGCTGGTATATTTTCAACGAATCTTATGGATTGGCCGCGACAGGGACAACCAAAACAGGTTCAATGCTAAATTTTGATCAATTTTATTACCCGATGGGCCAGGGTGCCACCATCGGTGAGGCTTATTATTTGTGGTGGGACGAAATGGCTTTATGGACATTTAGCAATAATGATATTTGCTGGTATTATGGAAATACGTTATTAGGCGACCCAACTCTAAAACCAAGTGATCGTCGCCCGGTTGAATTAAAGGAAGCGGTTCTGCCTTATTGTCTAAAGAATAGGAATTATGCTTATTATCTTGATGCCGATGGCGGTGGAGCCCCACCGTATGATTGGAATATCATTGACGGCGCTTTGCCGATCGGATTATCTCTGGGTCAATATGATGGTAGAATTACCGGACAACCGACCGAATCGGGTATCTTTAATTTCACAGTCTCTGCTTTTGATATCTGCCCGCCAGCACCTCCCGATTATGAACCGATCTATGGTGACACGATGGAATACA
>DAOUVS010000020.1 GCA_030667525.1 Candidatus Zixiibacteriota bacterium
CCAAATTTGGCTCTAAAGATATGCAACCAATGGTATGGTAAATCGGAAAACACAAACTGGATAGTTAAACATGCCTGCCGGACATTGTTAAAAGCCGGTAACAGTGAAGCAATGATACTATTCGATTTTGGCAATCCGAAAAATATCAGTGTTAATAATATATCGTTAAACAAAAAGAAATTAAAAATCGGCGAAGCGGCAGAATGTAATTATAAACTAAAAGTTGGCGGTAAAAAGAAAAGTAAGATTCGCCTTGAATATGCCGTCACTTTTGCCAAAGCCAATAATAAATTTTCTAAAAAAGTATTTAAGATATCAGAAAAATTTTATGATTCCGGTGAATATAATTTGAACAAAAAACATTCGTTTGTCAATTTATCCACACGTAAACATTACGCCGGTAAACATCAGATAGCAATCATCGTCAATGGCGTCGAAAAGGCAAAAGTTGATTTGGAGTTAATTGATTAACTGACTCGTTTGGAATATCTCAGCCATGATGACGTGAAAATTAAAACACCAAAAATAATCATAGCGATAATCTCCGGGTAAAGAGCATCAATTGAGGCACCTTTCATCATAATTCCTCTCACAATAATCATATAATACCGGAGCGGATTCAGATAAGTTATATACTGTACTGCCTCTGGCATGTTGGCGATTGGTGAAAAGAAACCTGATGTCAATATTGCAAAGATGGAAAAGAACCATGCATAAAACATCGCTTGTTGCTGAGTTTTGGTTACAGTTGATATAAACAACCCCACTCCCAATGTTGTAAACAGAAATATAAACGTCAGGCCATACAATAAGCTCCACGACCCGACAAATGGTATCCCAAACCATAAGACGCCAAACAATAGTGCAATCGACATTTCAAGAAAACCCAATATTGCAAACGGGATAGTTTTTCCAATAATCAAGGCCGGAACAGTAATCGGTGTCACCATCAATTGTTCCAACGTCCCGATCTCACGCTCCCGAACAATTGCCATCGATGATAACATCGCTGTGATCATGGTAATAAGAACCGCCACTATCCCCGGCACCATAAAATAAATTGATTCGGATTCCGGATTATAAAGCATCTGCTGCCGCATAACAATCGGTTCGGGGATATCCAATTGTCGGCGGTTAAACTGCATTGCTATCATCTCGGCATATCCAGAGGTGATCGAAGCCGAATTGGCATTACTGCCATCGATCAGCAATCCGACATTTACCGGTTTTTTCTCTATAAAATTTTCGGAAAAATCGTTAGGGATAATCAAGGCGGCAGTGTACAAATTTTCTTTAAAGCCTCGTTCGGCATCAAGAACCGGCGGATTCTCGGATGATACAATAAAATAATCGCCGGCGGTTTTGGCCTTTATATATTCCCGCGAAAGACTGCTTCGATCAAAATCATAAACTGCAGTGTCAATCTTTTTGACATCGGTGTTGATAGCATAACCAAGCACCAAAAGCTGTATTATTGGCATTACAAATATTAAACGAAGCATATTACGATCGCGGATAACCTGATAAAGCTCCTTTTTCATTAAAGCGAGGATAGTCTGTATCATAATTAACTAACCCTCAACTTAAATAGTTTGGTGGCGACTGACAGCAATACGATTGCTAATGCAATCAGAAAGGCTGCTTCCACCCAGAGTAGTTCAATACCGGAACCTTTCAGCATGATTCCGCGAACAATCAATAAAAAATATCTGGCCGGAACAATATGAGTAATGATCTGAAGAACTAATGGCATATTTTTAATTTCAAAAATGAATCCTGAGAGCATCACCGAGGGAAGCACGGTCACCATCATCGCGCCCATCATCGCCAATTGCTGCGTTTTAACAATGGTAGAAATAAATATTCCAATCGCCAGTGCCGCGATCACATAAATCACGCCAAAAACAAACAGCAGCAAGGTGGAACCAATAAACGGAACGCCAAAATAAAAACCCCCAAACCCTAAAACAAGAAAACCGTCAAGTATTGCCAATCCGACATACGGCAGGGTTTTGCCGATAATAATCTGACGCGGTGTAATCGGTGTGGTCAAAAGTTGCTCCATCGTCCCGCTTTCTTTTTCGCGGGCGATAGTAACTGAGGTCAACAAGGCCGAGATCATCATCAAAATAATAGCAATCAAACCGGGAACAAAAAAGTGAGAGGATTTCAAATCAGGATTATAAAGCACCTGTCTTGATATTCTAATACCGGGAAATTCGAATCCAAGCGGCAGATTATCCTTTATCACCTGTGAGATAATAATACTGGAATAGCTTCCGGCGGCAGCAGCCATATTGGCGTCGGAACCATCAACAATTAATCCTAATTCATAATTATCAATAGAAACGGAAGCCAGATTTCGCATACTTTTTAGTTTTTGTATCGCCTCACCCAAACCTTGTCTGATAATAAGAACGGCGTTAGCCTGGCCCTTTTTTAGAATCATTTCAGGATCATTAATACTGACCGGATCGGTCACTTCAGAAAAATATCCAGAATTATAAAAACGCCCCATCAGATTACTTGAGGCCGAGGTTTTATCAAAATCTATTACCGCCAGTTTTATATTTTTGATATCGAGATTGATGGCGTAACCATACAGTAAAGTCATAACAATCGGCATCAATATGGCAATGATAAGTGAGCGGGGATCGCGCAGAATATGCCATAATTCTTTTTGAGCGATAAATTTTATTTTATACATCGGCTGATTCCTCGCTCTTTTTTGAAATCAGTTGCACGAACAACTCTTCCAGATTCGGTTGTTGATACTTTTGTATCAGATCTGATGGATTACCCAGCTCAATGATTCGGCCATGATGCATAATAGATATCCGATGACAATACTCCGCTTCATCCATGTAGTGCGTTGTCACAAACAGCGTTGTTCCCTTATCTGCGAGATCGTACAGCATACCCCAGAAACGCCGCCTGAAAACCGGATCGACCCCGCCGGTTGGTTCATCGAGGAAGAGAATTTTCGGGCGGTGCAGGACTGAAGTTGCCAGAGCGAGCCGTTGCCGCCAACCGAGCGGAAGGTTTCCGGCCAGCCTGTTTAGGAATTCATGTAAACCTAATTCTTCCGATAGTTCATCAATTCTGTCTTTCAGTACTTTTTTCTTGAGTTGATAAACCGAACCGTAAAACCAGAGATTTTCATAAGCGGTGAGATCGCCATACAAAGAAAATTTTTGCGACATATATCCAATTGATTTTTTAATATTTTCATTGTCGCGATAGATATCGAACCCGCCGACTGTTCCATTTCCGGAAGTCGGTAAAAGTAAGCCGCACAACATTCGAATGGCGGTTGTTTTACCGGCCCCGTTGGCACCGAGAAAGCCAAACACCTCACCCTCACCTACCGTCAGGCTGATTTGGTCTACAGCCGTAAAATCGCCAAACTTTTTGGTTAACTTTTCTATAGTTACCGCGTCAGGCATCAGATTGCTCCATCAGTTGGATAAACAGATCTTCAAGTTCCGGCTTAATCGGTGATATTGATTCTGCACTTATACCAAGTTGGGATAGTCTGTTATAGTACACTTCCATATTTTGTTGCGGTCTGGTGTACAAATGTATCGATGAACCGAAACGGCGTGATGTTATCCCTTCGATTTGATTAAGTTGATCCATAATCCCTGACGAGGGAACAGCTTTGATCTTATAAATTGCGCTATTAAAATGACTAAGCAGTTCATTCGGCTTACCTTCGATAAGTTTTTTTCCATTGTGAACAAAAATTGCCCGATCAGCCAGTGCCACTTCATCCATATACGGGGTCGACACGATTATAGTCGAGCCGTCCTGCTTAAGTGTTTTGAGGATATCCCATAACTGGCGACGAGAAACCGGATCGACTCCGGTTGTCGGTTCGTCTAAAATTAATATTTTGGGATCATGGATAAGATTGCAACTGAGAGCCAGTTTCTGTTTCATACCGCCGGAAAGTTTTCCGGCGCGACGTTTGGCGAACAGGCCTAACCCTGAAAATTGATATAAACGTTCTCTCTTCTGTTGGTATTCATTTTTCTTCATTCCAAACAGCCCGGCATAAAAATATAGATTTTCCTCAACCGATAAATCAGGGTAGAGCGAAAAATTCTGCGGCATATACCCCAGTAGCGGTTTTATTTTGTCAAAATCTTTGTCGATATCAAACCCGGCCAAATTTATTGTACCATTATCATATTCAAGCAGACCGCAAACGGTCCGAAAGATCGTTGTTTTTCCTGCTCCGTCAGGACCGGCCACAGCGAGCAGTTCACCCTGATCGGCGCTCAGAGTAAAATTAGAAACGGCTTTAAGTTGACCGTATGATTTATCAAGATTACTTATCTGAACCAGATTCATAATATCTTAACCGAAACCGGCATCCCTATTTTTAGAATCTGTTGAAGGTTTGATATCGATATTTTTACAGCATAAACCAGATTGGCTCGAGCCTCTTTTGTCTGGACATTTTTAGGCGTAAACTCAGCTTCCGGAGATATCCATATAACTGTCCCTGTTAATGGCTGGCTGGACTCATCTTCTGGATCAATCTCAGCTTTGTCTCCCAGTTTAATTTGGGTCAAATCAGAAGCCGGCAGATATACTTTCACCAAAACCGTATCAAGGTTGGCGATTTTTATAAGTGGTGCACCCATATTTACCAGCTCACCGACCTCAATAAATTTATCGGTGACAACTCCCTTACCGAGAGCCAGCGGGAAACAGTCAGTATACTGTTTGGTGAGGATTGCGATCTCGGCCAATATTTTTTGAAGATTTGCGTCGGCCGATCTTTTTGCCGCTTCTGCCTGCTTTTTAGACAGGATCGCCTGACTATATGCTGTTTCTGCCTGATCGTACTGCTGTTGATTGAGCGACCCGGTTTTGATAAGATTTTTGGCGCGGTCGAATTCCTTTTTTACCAGCGATAAATTAAGATGTACCTGTTCGATATTTATTCCGGCGATTTCCAGCTGGGTCTCGGCCGATAATTTTAAGGCATCGGCCTGGTTAAGTTGCAGCCGGATTGTGGTTGTGTCTATCAAGGCAATCGTATCATTGGGCCGCACAATGTCACCCTCACTAATAAATAGCTGCTCAATGTGCCCGGCCGCCTTAGCCGAGATAATCACTTCGGTTGCCTCAATTAATCCCGAACCGCCCGGTGCGGAATTGTTGCCACCGCACGATACCATCACCAAAAATAATAACGGCCAGCTGTATCTTAATAGAACATTTTTCATTCTAAAAACCTCCGTAAATTTTATCTGAACCAATAGCATATAAAAAATAAGATTCATTTATATAATATTTTAATTGCGATACAAAATAGACCTGCTCAGCGGCCGAATATTCCGACTCAATCTCAAGCAGGCGATTCACCGTTAATCCGCCTGCCTGCTGCTTTTCTTTGGCCAGCCGAAACTTATTACCGGTTATGTCCTGTTTTCTTTTTGATGATTCATACAATTTGTAGGCCGAGAGAATATTTTCCAGCGATGTTTCAGCCTCAAGCATCAACTTTTCTTCGACGGCGAGATAATTAGTGCGAGCCGATAAAAGCCGCTGCTTAGCGGAGGCAACATTATTATTTGTTTTTCCGCCAAAATTAAATTCCCAATTCAAAGCCAATCCGACCGAAAGATAATCGTTCCATTCGGCATCGAACATATCACGATTCGGTTTACCAATTGAATACCGACCGAAACCGGTTAATCTGGGTAAGTAAGCGGCGTTTTTTATTTTCACTAACTGCTGGGCCGATTTGATCTGACTTAAAATCTTTTTTAGCTCAGGGCGAGAAATCGAATCGGTATCAACGAGTAAATCCTGATAGTCTAATATAGAACTATCCGGCGTTGGAATATTTGGCGGAAGCTCGATTACCTTTTTGGAGTAGATACCGATCAATATCGCCAGCGCCGTTGAAGCATTGCGAAGTTCATTTTCCATCTGAAGCAGTTGCTCGTGGCCGTTTTCATAAGCAAGTTCGGTTTCAAGAATATCAACCGAATCGGCCAGGCCGTTTTGATACAGATTAATTACATTTTCTTTTATAATTCTGATTCTGTCTAATGAAGCCTGGGTAGAATTGACTAATCTCTGTCTCATACTCAAATTAAGCCAGGCCCGGCGGCTCTGAAAAGCAATCGCTATTTTTTGCGTTTCATATTCATACGATCCGGCTTCAGTAGCTGCTTTGGCGGCTCCGATTAATCCGCTTAATTTGCCGCCGGTATAAATTGGGAACGATAAATTAAGATCAGCTTGATAGTTTTCGTGTGATCCTATCTCCATTTGTACCGGAAGGGCGTCGATTGATTGCAGCTTGTTGATATAAAATCCTGAGGCATTAAGCGAAAGGGTCGGATATCGTTCGGCATTAACGGACTTATAATCAAGCTCGGCCGCTTTGAAACCGTAACCGGAAGCTTGTACGGCAAACGAATGATTCTGCGCCATTTTGATTGCTTCGGTAAGAGTTAAAAATGAATTGGCCTTAATCGGTATCGCCAGAAATAAAGTAAATATAAAAGTAACGAGACAAAAAGTCATAATATGACTATTTGGTCTTGATGCCGTTGAAAAACAGATCAACAATCGCCTCCGGTCTTTTTTCTCTAAAATCTTTTTCATCTTTTATCTCCAAAATATTATTTACCAGTGGGGACATTATCAGGTAAAAAAGGTTCATCCCGATAAATGAAGCAATCGCCTGTCGACTATCTATGTTTCTAAATGATCCCTGTTCAACTGAATTTTCAATAACCGCCTTTAATTTGTGTGCCGGCCCTTCGGCCATAAATTCTGCAAATGTTTTTTTAATCATATCGCCACCCGAGGCAATTTCGCGAAGCAAGATCGGAATAAAGGTTGGATTGGCAAAATGAGAATTGTAGAATTCGGAAAGATTTAAGAAGATTTCTTCGGGGTTATCAAGCAATACGATTCGTTCTTTGAAAAAATGCCTGAGCTTATCAACAAATTGCTCAATAATTGTCTGGTATAGCTTCTCTTTGGATTGGAAATGATAATAAATCATTGCCTTATTCACTCCGGCCAGTTTGGCAATTCTGTCTATTCTGGCCCCGGCCAACCCAAATTTGCTGAATTCTTCGGTAGCTGCCTCGAGAATGAGGCTGGCAGTATTTTTCTTATCTTGTTTGTTTTCCATACGTTACATCATTCCATGCTCATCTTAACCTTATGGTTAAACTAAAGGGTTAGTTGTTAATATACAAATATTATCGGCCGTGTCAAGAACTATTTTATAATTATTTGGCATAATTATTCTGGTTCATTTAGGATATGCCTCAAAGATTCAAAATTCAAATAAATGAATAGAGATGACGGCCGAAATCACCCCTAACCGCTTAGCTTTTATACAAATATGCCGAATATATTAAAAATAGCGGTGATTATTGGCTTAATGCATATGATGGCAAGCCGACTTCCCCCCATCACCGCCAAAAGGAAAGTGTATAGAACTATTCGATAAGGAATAACATCGTCCATTTTAAATTATGGGTGATATTGAAAATTGAAGATATGAAAAAGAACCCGACAAATTACGAAAAAATAAAAGCGCCGATCCTTATATCGGTTACTGTTTCTATATTTCTCATATTGGCGGTGGTAATCACCGGCAATTATATATGGCAATTAAATCATCTTGAAGAAGAATTCGAAAATGATCTGAAAACAGTTCAAAGTTTGTTTCAGGGTGAACTTGATAAACACGCCCTGATGATGTCCACTTTTCTGGATCTGATAAAAACCAACGTCAAACTTCAGGATTTATGGCTAAGGCAAAACAGAGAATTGCTTTATGAATATTGCCAGCCGATTTTCAGAAATATAAATGAAGATTTTCATGCATCCCATTTCAATTTTATAGATACAGAAAAAGTCTGTTTCCTAAGAGTGCACTACCCCTCTCAATTTGGAGACACAATTCCGCGATATATACTGGCCCATGCCGTCGAAAGTGGGTCACTATCGTATGGAATGGAGCTGGGAAAATGCGGATCGCTCACATTACGGGAAGTCCATCCCTGGGAGATTAATAATAAGCTGGTCGGATATGTTGAGCTCGGAATGGAGATCGGGCATGACAGATCAGAAATTACAGAAATTACAGGTTTGTCTTCGTTTTTTGCCATAGACAAAGAATATCTTAATCGGAAAAACTGGGAGGATGGTCAGGAAATAATTGGCTGCGCAGGGGATTGGGATATGTTTCCGGATTTTGCTATTGTTTATCATACTTCAAAAGATATTCCGACAAAACTTATTAATAATCTTTATCAAGACAATTCTACCGATAAATATCATATTTTCAATAAATTGTTTATCGGTAAAGATTATCTGGGCGGTTCAAATCCTCTTGTCGATGTCGGCCATCGGCATATTGGCAAGATTATTACCATTAAAGATATTTCAACGTCAATCGCCGAGTTGCACCGCACGACTATTATTCTCTCGGCCATTGCTTTGGCGATAGGTATCTTTCTTGTAATATTATTTAATGTTTTTCTGGGACGAATTGAATTAAAACTCAATAGAGCAAAACAGTATCTGTACGACGAAATTGAAAATCGAAAACAAATAGAAGAAGATCTTCAAAAACAGGCTGACTTTTTTAATAATTATCCCGCCCCGGTCCTTCAGGCTGACTATGACGGTACTATCAGCAGATATAATTCCGCCGCAATCGGGTTGATTGGAGAAAACCTATTAGGTGAATCGATCTCCAATATTCTTCCGGAGCTGACCAAATTTGATAATGATGAATTATCTGATAGGAAAATAATTCAAATAGAACAGGAAATTAAAAGTAGAGCATTTATTTTTAGTATTCTAAAAAATGAAAAAACAATGTCCTGGTTTATTTATGGTAACGACATCACCGAAAGCAGGAAATTTGATAAAATATTAAAAGCAAGCGAATTAAAATATCGCACTCTTTTTGAGACCAGCAGCGATGGCATTCTGATTACAGATGCAGAAAAGAAAACAATTAGATTTATCAATCCCACTCTGTGTAATCTACTTGGATATGAGGAAAATGAACTTATAGGTAAAAGTGTTGCCATGTTTCATCGAAAAGAAGATTTTGAACATATTTTGGAGATGTTTGAGTCTCACGCCAAAGGCGCATTTTTGGGGATAGTAGAAAATATCCCATTCTTACGAAAAGACGGGGACATTATTTATTTGGACGCCAGCGGTTCGGTGGCGGAAATTGATGGAATATTATGTAGTATTGGTTTTTTCAGGGATGTTACCGAGCAGCGGGAATCCGAACAGAAAATAAGGAAAATGTCACGCCAGTGGGAAAAAACATTTGATTCGATCAATGACATGATCTCAATTCATAATGCAAATTTTAATATAGTCAGAGTTAATAAAGCATTTGCTGATGCCTTTGACAAGACCCCAGAAGAATTGATTGGGCAAAAATGTTTTTCAACTGTGCATAAGACAAAAACGCCATGGCCCGAATGTCCCCTAAAGAAGGCCGTCAAAGATAAAAAGTCGGTCGTTGTGGAATTTTTGGAACCAGAATTAGAAAAATATTTGGAGATTTCGGTATCACCAATTATTGATGAAAACGGTGAAGTTACCGGTGTCGTTCATATTGCCAAAGATATTTCTGCCCGCAAAGAATCAGAACAGCAGTTGAGAACTTATTCGGAATGGATTGAACTGAAGAACGAAGAATTAGATATTGCCCTTAAAGACAGTACAATAGCCAATGAACAACTGGAACAAAATGAAAGACAGTTAAAAACTTTTGTGACCGAACTTCAAGCGGCCCGCAAGGCGGCCGACTCCGCCAGCCAGGCCAAAGGCGATTTTCTGGCCAATATGAGTCACGAAATCAGAACTCCGATGAACGGCATAATCGGTATGACAAGTCTGCTACTTGACACAGAATTAACCGGTGAACAGTCCGAGATGGCCAGCACTGTAAAAAAATCAGGTGATTCTCTTCTGAATATTATAAATGATATTCTTGATTTTTCAAAAATTGAGGCTGGCAAGCTTAGCATTGAGCCGATATCGTTTGATTTGCAGGCGATGATTGAAGAGACGGCCGATTTAATATCACCCAAAGCGGTCGAAAAAGGTTTGGAACTTTTGATACGCCTGGATCCGGGTACAGCCCGA
The DNA here is from genome assembly GCA_030667525.1 of Candidatus Zixiibacteriota bacterium. Classification (GTDB taxonomy): domain Bacteria; phylum Zixibacteria; class MSB-5A5; order GN15; family PGXB01; genus JAAERC01. Next base: position 10,171 of record DAOUVS010000020.1, read on the forward strand.
AGGGTTACAGGTGATCCCGGTCGCGTCCGTCAAATAATTACCAACTTTGTTGGCAATTCTATAAAATTTACGGACGAAGGGTACATCTTGATTGGTGTTGAAAAACTCGATGCCACCAACGATTCGATTAGTTTGAGATTTTCGGTTACTGACACTGGAATAGGGATAGCCGAGGAAAAGCTGGAACGTATGTTCGATAAATTTACTCAGGCCGATACATCGACTACCCGTAAATACGGCGGAACTGGTTTGGGGCTGGCTATTTCAAAACAATTGGTAGAATTAATGAATGGCAAAATCGAAACCACAAGTAAATTGAATGAAGGATCTACCTTTGCCTTTGAAATCAGTTTGCCGCTTGATACTAATACAGAACCGTTGCAGTTGCCGGAAGTTGATCTAAATGATGTTCGCATCCTGCTTGTCGATGACAATCAAATAAGTAGAAATGTTTTGGCCGAATATTTTGAAAGCTGGGGCTTTGAATATGAATTGAGTTCTTCGGGCGATGAAGCCTTAATGATTCTTGGCGAAGCAAATAAATCAGGAGATCGGCACCAGATTGTGGTTATCGATAATGGTTTATCTCAAATGAGCGGCGGTAAACTTGGCCGAAGAATAAAAGAGGATCCCGATTTTGCAGATACTTATATGATTCTGTTAACCTCTTATGGCCTGCCGGGTGATGCCAAATTGATGGAGGAGGCCGGTTTCTCAGGATACCTGACCAAACCGACCAAACCGACACAGCTGAAAGCCGCCATTATCAATATCTGGTCGGCTCATAAACATGGCCAACCCCCGGGTCTGATTACCAAACATAGCCTGTCCGAAACCGAAGCTTTATCGAGAAAAGAGGCTGATATTAAAATTCAGGCTTCGGTTCTTCTTGTTGAAAACGATCGGATAAATCAAAAAGTGGCCAGTCGTATGCTGGCGCAGTTTGGATGTCGAATCGATATTGCCTCCGATGGTACCGAAGCGGTCGAGAAAAATGGCCAGACAATTTATGATATTATTTTTATGGATGGTCAGATGCCGGTAATGGATGGTTTTGAGGCGACCAAAAATATTCGTCTACAAGAGGGCGATTTCAAACGAACGCCGATTGTTGCTTTGACGGCAAATGCTATGAAGGGTGATCGGGAAAAATGTATTGAAGCAGGAATGGATGATTATATTGCCAAACCGGTTAGTAAAGATGATTTTGAAAAAATGCTGAAAAAATATTGTCAGCATACAATTATAAATATTAGTAAGAATTTGGCCAATAACCTTTCGGAAAAATCAGGAAGCAAAGCTGACTTTAATAGTAAAGATAATTATGTTATTTCAAAAGCATTGAAACGTTTTGATGGTGACAAGCAGCTTCTTTCCGAATTGGTAGAGTTATTTCTGATAGATTATCCCGCACTAACGGAAAATATTATAGGTGCTGTTGCCGATTTGAATGGCAGGAATCTACATCAATCAGCACATAAATTAAAAGGGTCACTGGCCAATTTTGAAGCCGATAAAGCTGTTGAGGCTGCAAAAATATTGGAGATGCGCGGACGGGATCGGAATTTTGAAAATATTGATAAAGATGTGACAAGATTTCAGGATGAACTTAATGAGATAATTTGTGAATTTAGAGCATTTATCATGGCAGTAGAAGTATGAAGATTTTAATTGTTGAAGATGAGGAACCTTGCAAGATATCTTAAGAAAATGTAAAACACTTTGATATTGGTAAAAATAGGTCAATCGAATGCAAACAAACGTGAAAGATAAAAATTAATTTTTAGAAATATATGGGGCAACTCAATTATGAAAATTTTAGTTGTTGAAGATGACAAGGTTTCAAAGAAGCTGATTGACAGCATTCTCACCAAAAACGGCTTTGAAACCCTTTTGGCCGATTCGGTAAAGGCGGCAGTTGATCATATTAATTCGGGCGAGAAAATTTCTCTGATTATTCTTGATCTTGATTTGCCCGACAAAGACGGTTTTTCATTGCTGACTTACCTAAAGTCACAAAAGCTGATTAGAAAAATGCCGGTAATAATTTGTTCATCGGCGGAAGATAAAAATTCTGTTATGCAGAGCATTAGTTTGGGAGCGGTTGGATATCTTAAGAAACCGATTAAGTCTGAGATACTTCTTCCAAAGATTGCTGAAATTATCAGTAAGAGACATCAGACGATTCTCATTGTAGATGATGAAAAAATGGTCAGGGAATTGCTCCGCGTTACACTGGAACGCGAAGGTTATAATACCGTTGCAGCGAAATCAGGAGATGAAGCCTTAAATATACTCAACACACATCATATTGACGCTGTCATATCTGATATTCAAATGAATGAAATGAATGGATTGGAACTGCTCAAAGCGATAAGACTTAAACAAAATGCACTCCCGGTCATGATGATAACCGGTCATAGCAAAAAATATAGCAAGGCCGATATGGATATGGCTGGTGCCGATGGCTATATTACCAAACCGTTTAAAAACTTTGAGATTATTGCGGCGGTAAGGAATGTTTTAGCCAGTCGTGCCGTTTCCTGATAATATGATTTTGAGGGTTGTATGAGAATATTAATTGCCGAGGATGACATTGTTTCCCGAAAAGTTTTAACGTCATTTCTTGAAAAATGGGGTTATGAAGTAATCGCTGTCGAAAATGGTAATGATGCCATAGAAATTTTAAAGGGGGAGAATGCTCCCAACTTTGCCATTCTTGACTGGATGATGCCGGACAAAGACGGGACCGAGGTTTGTCAATGGCTCCGTGAGCAGGATAAGGGAGCTTTTGTTTATGTTATCTTGCTAACAGCCAAGACTGAAAAAGATGATATTGTTGCCGGGCTTTCTTCCGGTGCCGATGATTATATCACCAAACCGTTCAATCAAGCGGAATTAAAGCAGCGGGTTAAAGCTGGTGAACGTATTATCACTCTTGAAACCAAGCTGCAATCCAAAATAAGCGAACTGGAGGATGCCCTCCAAAATATAAAACAGCTGCAAGGTATTCTTCCTATCTGCGCCTGGTGCAAAAAAATAAGAGGTGATGATGAATACTGGCACAATGTTGAAGATTATATTTCATCACACTCCGACACTGATTTTACTCATGGTATCTGCCCCGAATGTCTTGATAAGGAAAAGGCCAAAATTAATGAAAAATTTGGCACCAAAACTTCAGCTTGATATGATTCTGTTTGTCTGTTTGAAGAATTAGGAACTATTAATCTGTTTTATATTTAAAATCTGATTATTGCGGTATAAATTTATTCTCTTATATTGCAGTATGGCCAATAAATCAAAAAATAAAATAGCTATGATCGGCTTTGGAACTCAGGGGCAGGCCTGGGCCAATAATCTTCAGGATTCTAAATGCGATGTTATCCTGGGACTTCCGTCCGGATCCAAATCTAGAAAAGCGGCCCAAAAAGATAAAATAAAAGCGATAACAACAACCTCCCGCGCCGTCAAAGAAGCCGATATTATTATTTCTGCCTTTCCAGATCATCTGCATGGCAGCATCTTTGAAAAAGATATCAAGCCAAATTTAAAAGAAGGTGCCGCACTGGTTTTCCTCTGCGGTTTTTCAATTCATTTTAAGGCAGTTGTGCCGCTCTCAGATAGCGATATTATCCTTCTGGCACCACTGGCACCGGGATCGGCGGTTAGAGAAGCATATCTGCAAAATAAACCGATTGGTTTTTTCCACAGCATTTTTCAAAATGGATCCGGTAATGCTGAGAAAAAACTTAAATACCTAATTAAAAATCTTAAAATTCAAAACAAAGCTTTAATCAAAACAACTTTTGAAGATGAAGCTATCGGTGATATCTTTGGAGAACAGGCGGTTCTTTGCGGCGGTCTGACCCAGTTGATAAAATCCGGTTTTGAAACATTGGTTGAATCGGGACTGTCATCGGATAAGGCATACCTTGAAGTTGCCTACCAGCTTGATCTGATTGTTGGCTTGATAAAAAAATATGGTATAGAAGGGATGTACCAAAGAATCTCTGTTGCCGCCAAATACGGTTCATATTTATCCGGTCGAAAGATAATTGATGCCTCGGTTAAAAAGCGGATGAAAGAAACGCTTCATAATATAAAAAGTGGCGCCTTTGCCAAAAAGCTCAATGCACTTACTCCTGAAAAAATTAAAAGGCTCAATAAAGACCTGAAAAAGATGTCATCCGAAGTGTTTGAAAAATCAGTCCGAAAATTCGCTGATGATTAAGGCTAAATAGCGTTTAGGCGATTATACTTTTTTGTTGATTCTTTCCTATTATCCAGATTTCTTTAGTATGTTCAGAACTTTAAAATGAATACAATAGGTGGTGATATATGAGTAAATCGGCTGTCTGGATAATTATCGCGATTATTATAATACTTCTCGCTGTTTTATATTTTGATATTTTTAATTTGACCTTCAGCAAAGAAAAAGCGTTTGCCTCAATTATCCATTACGAAGATGCCCGCTGGATCTCCGACAAGCTGACTAATTACCTCTCCGAACCTGACCCTGAAATACGGGCCCGCGCCGCATTGGCGGTTGGGCGAATAGGAAATTCTGAAGGTGCCGCTTTGCTGTTTGAGATGCTGGGCGATTCGATTGAATCTGTCGCAGAAACGGCAGCGTTTGGAATCGGCCTTTCCGGTGATAAAGAATATGCCGACAAACTGCTTGGTGCCTGTGAAAGTTTCCCGCCGCCATTACAGGCGGTAATCATTGAAGCGGTCGGACGGTTAAGCGATTCAACGATGCCCCAAATTTCCTGGGAAATTTCCCGATATTTAGATCATACGGACTTCCGTGTTCGTGAACAGACGTCCTATGCGCTCTGGCGCGCGGGAGGTAAAATGTATGGCGAACAACTCGAGCAGATTTGTCTGACCGATCCGGTTCGTCCGGTTCAGATAGCTGCTTTATACTCACTTTGCAGGATGGGAATTGCCGAGACAACCGCTGCTTATGAAGAATGGCTGCCCGACTCCGACCCGTTTGTGCGGTCGCTGGCAATCCGGGGACTGGCGCTTGGCAAAGATGATACTCAAACCAGACTGGTTGCCTCCGGTCTCAACGACCGCGATAACAATGTCGTTTCGCAGGCGGTTGTATCATTGGGTGACATCGGAACTTACCGCGCAATAAATTATATCATGGGTCTCTATCCGAATCTTACCGATGAAAAAATAAAAACACAAATTCTCGGTATTTTGGGCCGGCTCAAAAACAGCGCGGCGGTCGATTATGCACTGGCCGATATTCATGACAGCGCCAGCGCCAACATTGTTGGCGAGGTGATCGTTTATCTGGCCAAAGTTGGTTATGTTGAAATAGTTCCATTGTTAGATTCTATTGCCGTTACCAGTGATCCCCATCTTAATGTTAAGATTGCCGAAGCTCTGGTCGAAATCGGAGGCGAAACAGTCAAACCGAGGCTTGTTTCACTTTTTAATGACAGTTCAGCAATGGTCCGTGCGGCCGCTTTTGATGCCCTGACAAAGTTTGATACCATCAATATTGATTATTATATCAGAAAGGCGTTTAACGACAGCGACTATGTCGTTAGCGCCAGTGCGGTTGACAAAATCGGCGAACTTCAAAAAATTCGAATGCTCCCGCAGTTGATGACAATTATCAGCATGCACGATCTGGCCGAAACCGATTTGAAACGATCAGTTGTTGACGCCGCCGGTAAATTTATCCCGGGACCATCCGATTCATTGGCCGAGGAAATTTTGTATCAGGGGCTTATGGATTACGATTATCTCGTCAGTAAGGATGCGGCCAAAATCTATGAAAAAAAACTGGGGCAGGATAGAAGTTCATATGCCAGTAAACCGTACGCCCGAATTGGCGAACGCAAAATAAAGTCACTTATAGAACAGTACAGAAGTAATCCCCATGCAATTATTTCAACAAAATATGGCGATATAGAAATCGAACTGTTTTTCGATATTGCTCCGTTAACGGTGTTTAATTTTATTACTTTGGCCAATCGCGGTTTCTATGATAATCTGATCTTTCACCGGGTTATATCTAATTTTGTGGTACAGGGCGGCGATCCAAGAGGCGACGGCCGGGGAGGACCGGAACATTCAATCAGATGTGAATACAGCAACCTAAGTTATGACCGCGGGATTGTCGGAATCGCACATTCCGGTAAAGATAGCGGCGGCTCGCAGTTTTTTATAACACTTTCGGCACAGCCGCATCTTGATGCCCGCTATACTGTTTTTGGTAATGTGCTTTCAGGGATGGATGTCGTCGATAAGATCAACCGGGGTGATACGATCTATACGGTAAGCATCATCGAACAGGAAGAAAAAGAGGACAAGTAAAACTATATCGATCAATTGTCTGATTAGTACAAAACGAAATAAATAATATTTATGGAGGATAGATGAAAACCAAAATAATTTCGATTGAGATGGCACCCGATCTTAATATAATTTTTGGAATGTCACATTTTATAAAAACGGTTGAGGATTTGTATGAGGCGATTGCCGGCACGTCAACTACGGTGGAATTTGGAATAGGTTTTTGTGAGGCCTCTGGTCCCTGTCTGATTCGTTCCGATGGTAACAACGATGATCTTATTAAACTCGCCGAGCAGCAAGCGTATGATATTGCCTGCGGCCATACCTTTGTTATTTTTATGCGCAATGCCTACCCGATTAATTTCCTCCCGCGGATCAAAATGATACCCGAGATTGTTTCGATTTTTTGTGCCACTGCCAACCCGATCGAAATAATAATTGCTGAAACCAATCAGGGCCGGGGAGTGATTGGTGTCATTGATGGTTTTATGCCAAAAGGTATTGAAACCGCCGAAGATAAACAAAAGCGTTATAAGTTCCTTCGTGACATTGGATACAAACGGTAATAAATCCTTGTAACATATTCAACTCCAGATTCTTACAACGAAATGGGCCACCACTGGTGGATATCGGTTTTGTCATTGTACATTTTCAAAAATTCTCTGTAAATTGTTCAGTTGCATTTATATACAACGAAATGGGTTCGTTTTGTCATTTTTCACTTTTTAAATTTTCTTCTTTGTTATCTGTTGAGATTTTTTTCGTTTTTTTATTTCCTCCTCTAACTGAAGGCTTTTGAGAAGCTGATAGATGCGGGTCAGTTGTTTATCAAGGCGCATTTCGTAACGTAAAATATTGGCGTTGAGTTCAAAGTGCGGGATAATTTTGGTTCCAATTAGATTTGATTTTGATTGTGAAATTTTGACGCGGGTTTCCTGAGTGTCATCGGGATAGTTCGGGTCGGGCGGGAGTTCGGGAATCTGACGCAGTTGGTTGGTAAGGTCTTTGTAATAACTGTTAGTTTCAAGCGAGTCTAATTGACGATTGATGATGGAAGTTTCGGCGATAATTGCCCGGCGTGAGCGCCAGAGGCAGTTGGCGATTTTGCGGACAAGATATTCTTGGGAATGGGTGGTCGGGTTGTGTTCATCGTAGAGCGACTGAAGAAGTTCTTCATATTCGGCGGGGTTTTCTTTGAAAGAAAACGAATTGATAACGGTGTCGCGGGAATGGAGACCGTGCTTGATAGAGTTTTGCGCCGATACCAGTTTGCCTTCGGATGTTTTTGGCCCGGTTGATTTTTGGGCATTCAATCGGTTAGCAATATTTTGCTTTTTACTAATAGACATAATACTCCTTTGTTTTATAGCGTCTATTAGCAGGGGTGGTGAAAAATCAACAATGATTTGATGGGGAATTTGATTTTGTGCCTACAATAAAGAGTGTGTCGCCAGGTCAAAGAGAATGTAAAAATACACATAAAAAAGAGTATATGCAAAGTCGTTACATATTATTATAAGAAAATTATTGACAAAAGATAAAATTGCTTTATCTTTTGCACAATGTGCAAAAGATAATAAAACAATTGATACCAATTTTCGTATAGATATTGTGGTTTTTACCGATGTTAAGCTTGTATAAGAAGTGAAGAACTTAATTGATTGGTGGAGAATATCATGACCGATTTGGAAAGAAAAATCAAAATAGCTGAAAAGAAAGTGACGAAGCTGATGATGACAGCTAAATGGCAGAAGTCAGTTGAAAGGTCTGATAAGCAAATGGATGAGGTACTTGAGAAGCTTAAACAGGAAAGCAAGATAGACCCAAAACTTTTAGACGAACCGGCTACTCTATAATACGAGCCAATGTCTCAGCCTTACGAGATTCACTCATACAGCATACGAACCCTCAAAAAAATATTATCTGATAAATCTGGAGCTCTTCCATCAGTGGTCGATGGAAAGCTGCACATGCTATACTTTGAGAATTATTTCACAGACTTAAAAGCAGCTACAATTCTTGTTGAGAATGACTATATTGATCGTGATTTTATGGAGGATTTTGCGGGATATTATGCCAGATGCTTTGGAAAATATGAAAGCTCTTGTACCAGATTACATTTCTTTGATAAATCATTCACTCCAAGACAATTCGGATTTACACTTATTGGCAGGGGAAGAACTTTATCTTCTCAGAGGCTGCAAGATTCATACCTTGGTTTTGTAGTTGTTAAAAAACTGCCGATTACATTCATTGGGCGAACCTGTTTAAGAACATACGGCTCGGATAATGGAAGAAGATACTACCCAACCCTTCGACGTTATCCCGTCGGATTGTTTGGATTAAGCCTGTCAGTTAATGAAACTTTAGCTTTCCAAGAACAGGATCGTGGAGCCGCCGCCTGTGCGACCAGTGCACTGTGGACTGTTTTACAAGGAACGGGTAAATTATTTCAACATACCATACCTTCACCGGTGGAGATTACTAGGCTGGCCACGCAAATACCTGATGAAACTGTGCCGGGAATCTTGCCTAGCAGAGGATTAACGGGTCGTCAGGAAATATACATGCTTCGCCAATTAGGACTTGAAGTGGATTATACCAATGCACAAGGTGAGTTCATCATGACCGGTTCAGTGTACGCATACTTGCGAGCGGGCATTCCTTTGTTATTAAGAATAGTATTATATGATACATCTTATACACCTTATGCCAAATTAGTAGGTGCACATGCAATTGCCGTCACTGGCTTCAGCCTTGGGAGAAACAAATCCATACCTTATGGACTTCAACAATTCAAATTGAGGACAACTAGAATAGATGAACTGTATGTGCATGATGATCAAGTAGGACCTTTTGCAAGGATGCGACTGGATGGTACCAAAGTTAAAACGGAAACTAAAGTCTCAATCTTTGATTTGAACTCTCTATCAACATCATGGAAAGGACAGGATAATAGAATTGGGAGTATTCGGGCAGTGCCGAAATTCCACCTAATTCCTCTTTATCCTAAGATTCGTATTCGCTTTGAATTTATCCGAAATGTTGTGATGAGTTTCGATCAGTATATCCGCAAGGCTATTTTTGGCCCAAAGCCTGTTTCGTCTTTTGAATCACCATTTGAATGGGATATTTTCTTGACGACGGTTAACGATATAAAACCTGCCCTTCAGAATGAGCTACTAATTGAAAACTCAGTGAAGAAGAAAATACTATTGCATAACATGCCGCGATTTGTATGGCGAGCAAGGATGAGAAATAAAAATAAGGTTGTTCTTGAGCTATTGTTTGATGCCACTGATATAGAACAAGGCAAATTCTTTGTTTGTGGAATTGAATACTTCAAACCTTTGTACACATTTATAAAATATAAAGCTCAGAATGATTGCTCAAGCAGTTTCTATCAATCTCGTCTCTATTGGCGTATATTGGAGTGGTTTGCTACAAAAGCGTAAACTGTTCCAATCGGCCTTGATTCAAATCCTCACGTTAAATTGAAATTTGTCGAAACCGATCGGGATTTCTACCTACCCCTGGCTACGGGAAATAATAATGGTTGGCAGAACCACGTCGCTTCGCTTTGGGTTTGATCTTGCCCTACGCTATCTAATTGAGATTGCCACGTCATTCACCTGCGGTGAATTCCTCGCAATGACGTGAAATTTAATCGTCAGGAGCGCAGGGCTCCATGACCTACAATTTTGTCGGGTGCGGCGACCCGACATCACATCTAATTCATATCCCCACAATAAATTAAAAATTGTCGAAACCCTTCGGGATTTCGACCTACCCTTTATTACACCTATATTTATAGAATTCAAACCGGTTTCGACCTTTATTACACCAAAATTTGTCAAAATCACATCGGTTTCGACCCATTTCTAATTGAAGAGTCATACAAATAAATCTCATATTTTACCGTAAAACAAACATTTTTGTTTAATTGCCTTTCCTATTGAAATAAGTTCAACTGTTTCGTATTTTGAATAATTAATAATCTATTGGCCTTATACGGCGAAAAACAGGAAGGGAAAAAAATGGCTCCTGAAACTAAAGTTAAAGAAAATGACAAAAAATCGATACCGCAACGAAGTGATATAGCTGCCAAAGATAAGTGGGATGTTTCGTGTATCTATAAAGATGATAAAGCGTGGGAGGCCGATTATAATAAGGCGCAGGAGATAATCAAAGAGGCGTCGAAATTCTCAGGCAAGTTAACCGAGTCAGCCGAGATATTGTATGAATGTCTCGAGACTCAGACCAAACTTGAACTTATCTGTGATAATCTTTTTCAATATGCCAAGCTAAATCAGGATCTTGATAATCGTGAATCGAAATTTCAGGCAAAAACCGATCAAGCGGCGATGCTAGGTTCGATGGCCGGTGCGGCGTTTTCGTATGTTGAGCCGGAACTATTAAAAGTAGATGATAAGCAATTACAGAAGCTGGCCGATAGTTTTCCTCAAAAAGATATTTATGATATTTATATCAAAGAGCTGATTCGTTCAAGGCAACATATTCGTTCGGCTGAGGTTGAAGAACTCTTGGCGCAGTCGGCGATGATAGCAAGAGGTCCGGGAACAATATTTACTCTGCTTGATGATGCCGATCTGAAGTACCCCTCGATCAAAGATGAGAACGGTGAGGAAGTGCAACTGACCAAGCAGCGGTTTCAGAAATTTATGGAATCACCAGATCAGCGAATTCGCCGCGACGCTCATAATGGGTTTAATTCGGTTTATGCGGAACATATTAACAGCATTAGTGCCACGTTGTCAGCGGCGGTTAATGGTGATATTTTCTATTCCCGCGCCCGGAAGTATAAAAGCTGTCTGGATATGGCTCTTGATGCCAACAATATTCCGGTATCGGTGTACCATTCACTGATAAAAACAACCGAGGATAATCTGGCCGGTTTTCATAAGTGGATCGGATTGCGCAAAAAGGTATTGAAACTTGAAAAGATATATCCATACGATATTTATAATCCGCTTTTCCCGGAG
>DAOUVS010000250.1 GCA_030667525.1 Candidatus Zixiibacteriota bacterium
ATCTTTTAGCGGTTTTTCATTTATATACCCGTTTGTTACCAGAACATTTTTTAATCCAGCCTCTCTTATTAGACGACCGGCACTGGCTATATATTCAAACCAAATTAGTGGTTCGGTATAAGTATATGCAACACCAATTGAATTCTTATTCCCGGCCAGCTTAATTAATTCTTCGGGAGCAACAAATTGCGTTTTCACTTTTCCCTGAGATATCTCCCAGTTCTGGCAATTGCTACAGCCAAAATTGCAGCCATTGGCTCCAGTGGAAAAAATAGAAGAACCAGGATAGAAATGATAAAGCGGCTTCTTTTCAATAGGATCATAACAGGCTGAAACCAATTCACCGAAATTATCAGTGATTAGTTTGCCATTTTCGTTAAAGCGGGAGCCGCATATTCCGATTTTACCTTCGGTTAGCAGGCATTCGGCCGGACAGAGCAAGCATTTAATTTTATTATCATTTTCGAATTTCTGAAAATATAAGGCATCTGTCTTCATAATTCTTCCCTGTCCAAAGCTCCTGTTATATATTTTACGGCTTCAAAAAGATTATTTAAGACTTTTTCCGGACAGGGCGACATCGTTTTTTGAAGCATTTTTTCCTGTTTTTGACCATATCCGGTTCTGACCAGAATCGACTTGCTCCCAACCACAAAGCCCAGTTTGACATCGGCCAGTTTATCGCCGATAACAAACGATTTAAACGGATTTATATTAAACTGCTCAATCGCCTTCTCAACCATTCCGGGTGCCGGTTTCCGGCAGTTGCATTCAATATTATATGGTGGCAGTTTTGCATTTTTGAGGTGCGGACAATATAAAAATTGATCGATTTCTACTCCACCCTGTACAAACAGATCATAAACACGCTGATTAATCCGGGATACCGTTTCCTCGTCAAAATACCCGCGCGCCACTCCTGATTGATTGGACACGACAATAATTTTATATCCGGCTTCTTTTGCTATTTTTAATGCTTCAATAGAGTTTTCTTCAAGTTCGACTTCGTCGGGATTGCTCAGAAAATTTTTCTCTTTTATTAAGGTACCATCCCGGTCGATAAATATAGCCCTCTCTTCTTTGTTCTTGACCGTTAATATCCCAGATATTTTTCCCATAACAGAATCAACAGAAATTAGCGTAAAACAGAACTGCTCATCCCTGAAACAAGGTTTTTTCCCATGTTTTGAGCAGGGGCGGCAGTACACATCGGGTTCAATCACAATATCCCTACACCCTCGCGGCGCAAAACCGAGAGTAGGATGAGTCGGACCAAAGATAGCTGCTACCGGTGTCCCGACCGCCGAACCAAGATGCCCCAGGGCCGAATCATTACAAACGATTAAATCGGCTTCCGAAAAAACAGCCGCCAGTTTGACAAGATCGGTATCAAGAAACAGAGCTTTGTTTTCGGCCGGTATTTGAGCGATGAGTCCTGCAAAATCGGCATCGGACCGGGTCAAGGCCAGAACTATATTGCAGCCATATTCTTTATAAATTTTAATCGCCAAATCGGCGAATTTTTTCTTCGGCCACCGCTTTGTCGGGTAAGATGCCCCCGGTGCAATCACAATCGTTTTTTTTGAATTTTTGAAACTTAGCTGTCGCGGTCGATTAAAAGGGAGGTCAAGAACCGGCCGCCGCGTATATATTTTGCCGCCAGCTTCTTTTATGGCAGTATTGTATAAATCAATCGTATGCGGGGCTTTGTTATCAATCTTATTGAGTTTGATAGCTTTAAATCGTTCAAATGTTCGCTTGTCATAACTGACCTTAACACTGGCAGAAATATGCTTCATTAAATAAAATGATCGGATATTTCCATGAAGGTCAACAACCATATCAAAATTCTGTTTATCAAGGTGCTCCCCCATTCGGAACAGATCAAGAGCCGATGCTTTTTGCGGAAACGGCAACACCTTATCAACTCCAGAAAACATCTCGGCCAATCTGGTCAGATAAGCACGGGTCAGAAGAGAAATTTCCGCTTCGGGAAAAGATATTTTCAGATTCAATAGCGGGGCCGATGTCAGGATAACATCACCGATTGCCCCCAGCCGAATAACAAGGATTTTATTCATCACTTAAATAAAATAATATAAACCAATACTCCCCGCAACCAGACAATATATTCCAAAATATATAAATTTACCCTTACGAATCAAATCGAGAAGAATATTCACGGCCAGTAGGCCGGTTAGAAATGCAACTGCCGTTCCGACCAAATACGGTCCAAAAATTTCTGCATTGAGTGTCAAAACGCTTTTGAACTTAAAAACGATCGCCCCCAATATAGCCGGAATAGAAAGCAAAAACGAAAACTCGGCCGCTTCGTAAGGCTTAAGGCCAAGAAAAAGGCCGGTTGAAATTGTTGTCCCCGAACGAGAGATGCCCGGCATTATTGCCAAAGCCTGACCTATCCCAATAATAATAGACCGAGGAATGTTTAATTCCAATTTTTTTAATTTTGCTAATTTGGTCGATAACAAAATCAAACCGGTCACCAAAAGCATAACCGAAGTCATAACCGGTGATGAGAAAGCTTCCTCGAAAAAGTCCTCAAATAATAAGGCCGCAATAACTGCCGGAATAGTACCAAGAATCAAGTAACAGACCATTTTTCGGTCGGAAGTTTTCTTAGAATCAAAAACTGATTTTATCATACTGAATATTTTTTTATGAAAATAAACCAGCACCGAAAGAAGTGTTCCGAAATGAACCATAAGCTCAAATAGAATACCGGGCTGTTTTAAATGCAGAATATGTTCGGTCAGAACCAGATGTCCCGATGATGATATCGGAAGTATCTCCGTTAATCCCTGAATAAGACCAAGCAGGATCGCTTCAAAATAACCCATAATATATAAAAAAGCTCCGGTTCAAAACCGAAGCTTCCTTTCCAAAATTTATATCAGCAACTAAAACATTCTCACATCAAGCCCAAGAAAGAGGCCGGTCATCCCATCAATCTGAAATTCACCGTAAAGATTCATCTCAGTAGATAGTTCGTATTTAACTCCAAGATTTAACCCAAATTGAAAATCAGTATCACCATCACCAACATCAACGGAGATTTTTTCCATTCTCAAATCGGCACGGCCATAAGGAACAATTTTACGCCCTGATTGGAAGCGATACGGAATTGAGGCGATATAATTTCCACCGATTTGTAAAATCGAGAAAAAACCCAAATCAGAATATTCGAGAAATCCACCGAAGGCCATATCGAGCGGTTGTTTGCCATTTTTGTCATAATAGTCCATAAATTCATATTTGAAATCGATACCCAGGAATAATTCCGGATCAGATGCATTACCGTCACCATCAAAAAATCCGAGTTTTACGCGACCTTCGGTATAATCCGAAAAACCATATGTTAATGAACCAAAAATGGCGGTGCCATCATCGAGAATCCCGACATGTCCACCAACATAGCCGACCCCAAAGCCGCAGGCATCGGCAGTGGATAAATTGCCGGAGAACAAACCGGCACTATCAGCAAAAATAAAAGTCGGGCACAATACAATCAAAGTGACCAACAATCCTCTGCAAAATCCCTTCTTATTCACTTTTTTCCTCCGTTTGTTGTTTTTTGTTACACCATTATATGAGTAGTATTATTAATATGTCAATATAAAATCATATTCTAATAATACAAAATATGTAACAAAAAGCCAAAAAAGCCCCGTTAAAACGGGGCTTTTCGATTTATCTATTCTATTTCAATAATCCATAAACGGCAGAAGCTCCAAGCCATGTAATATTATTATCAAAACAGCTATCGGTGTTATAAATCTAAGCACCAAAATAAGAGAATGATACATGCTACCAGATGAGCCAAATTCCTCTACCCTGTCCTTATCAGGCATTACCCAGGCAATAAACAGACAAGTCAAAAGTCCGCCAATAGGAAGCATATAGTTGGTCGTGATAAAATCAAAGATATCCAAAAAGCCCTGCTCTTTTCCTCTGAAAGGAATTGTCAAACTTGCGATTGCCGATAGCAGGCCGGTCAGATAAATGAGAAAACCAAGCGATAAAGTCGCTTTGACTCGCGACCATTTTCGTTCATCGACAAAGTATGAGACAACAACTTCCAGCAGCGAGATTGCCGATGATAATGCAGCAAAGGAAAGCAGGACAAAAAACGACACCGATATTATTGGTCCCGTTTCGGCGAACAAAACCGGGAGTGTTTGGAAAATAAGCCCCGGTCCGGCGGCCGGTTCCAAGCCATAATTGAAGACCATTGAATAAATAGCAACTCC
>DAOUVS010000348.1 GCA_030667525.1 Candidatus Zixiibacteriota bacterium
CAATGCGGCGGTCATTGGTGATCTTTTGGTTTTTATCAAGCGGCACATTAAAATCTACCCGAACCAGAACCGTTTTGCCTTTGAAATCAATATCAGTAATTATCAGCTTATTCATAAACAACCTCGGAAATTTAAGGCCCCCAAAAAGGGGGCCTTAATTATCAACATACTTATAGCATCCTTTTAACCATATCAATCATTCGACAGGAAAATCCCCATTCGTTGTCATACCATGAGAAAACTTTGACAAAGTTACCTTGTACCATGGTCATTTTCGAATCAAATACTGAGCTGTGCGGGTTACCGACAATATCTATTGATACAATCGGTTCATCACAATACTCCAATATTCCCTTCATTGGTCCATCGGCCGCCGCTTTAACAGCGCTATTGACTTCCTCAATAGTCACCTCTTTGCCCAAAATCGCAACGAGATCAACAATTGATCCATTAGGTGTAGGCACACGAATGGAACAACCGTCAACTTTTCCCTTAAGTTCGGGAATAACCAAAGCAACTGCTTTGGCCGCACCGGTTGTGGTCGGGATCATTGAAACAGCCGCTGAACGTGCTCTTCGCAGATCCTTATGAGGAAGGTCAAGAATTCTTTGATCGTTGGTATAGGAATGAGTGGTTGTCATAAAACCTTTCTCTAACCCAAAGCTGTCCAATATAACCTTGGCGACCGGTGCTAAACAGTTGGTTGTACAACTGCCGATTGAAATAATATTATGTTTGGCTTTATCGTACAAATCACCATTAACGCCAAGAACAAAGGTGCCGTCAGGATCTTTGGCCGGGGCGGAGATTAAAACCTTTTTTGCACCGGCAGAAATATGCTTTCCTGCGGTTGCTTGATCGCGGAACAAGCCGGTTGATTCAACAACGATATCTGCTCCAAGAGATTTCCAGGGCAGGTTGCCCGGATCTCTTTCGGCAGAAATCGGGGTTTTTTTGCCATCAACAACAATCGCATTGCCATCAACGCTAATTTCGCCTTTGTATTTACCATGAACCGAATCATATTTCAACAGATGCGCCAACGTGGCGGCATCGGTAATATCATTGATGCCGACGACATCAATCGAAGCAGCCATCGCTCTTCTGAAGACGAGGCGGCCGATGCGCCCAAAACCATTAATCCCAATCTTTACAGACATTGTTTAACTCCTTTTATTATTCATAATCCTTTATTTAGATTTTAGTATATAACCAACTCCGAAGGTCAAACTCCAGCCGGAATATTCTTTTAGTCCGGCCAGTGGCTTTCCAAACTTGACCGGTGTATTCTTAAAGTCAATATTTAAAGCGATCTGATCTGCAATCGGCCAGTCAATTCCAAATCCCCAAGTGTATGTAATTTTGGTCTCGCTTTCTTCGACATAATAATTGGCAGGGTCATCATAATAGATCGAATTAAAATCGCGCGTGCCATAAACGAGCCCGCCGTCAACTCTCAGATATGGCCAAAGAGAAAAGTTTTCAAACTTTGAAAATGGGTAAAGCTTAGCAGATAGAAAGAATGGGTACATTTTCACTGCCCCGGTGGTAACGCCGGCATCGCTATCATATTCCAAATCACCCTGACTGAAGATTCCAATCGAAAACTCGGTCGCCAAAAATGGTGCGACCCGATGAGCATAAAAGAATTCGGCATAAAGAGCAGAGCTTGAGAAATCGGTCAGGCTATCAAGGAAATCTTCGTTAGTGGTCATCACCCAGGCGCCAAAACGTCCGCCGACCAAATGACTGTTCCCAAACCTGCTTGGTTGCTTCTTTTCAACAGCAAAAAGATTGGCCGATAAGACTAATGAGAAAATCAGTAACAATATAATTGATGAGTATAAAGTTCTGTTAGCCAAAAAA
>DAOUVS010000320.1 GCA_030667525.1 Candidatus Zixiibacteriota bacterium
CTAATCGGCATCGCCTGTCCGGCTCTGCTTCCAGATTTGTCCCCGGACATAATCGAATCATCAACTTTTAATCCATCAGGAGCCAGAATATATCTTTTCTCACCGTCGATATAATGAAGCAACGCAATGTTTGCCGAACGGTTAGGATCATATTCAATCGAGGCGACTCGAGCCGGAATATCAAACTTGTTTCGCTTAAAATCGATTATTCGATAAAATCTTTTATGGCCACCACCGCGATGACGCGAAGTAATTCGGCCCTTATTATTTCTTCCACCATTCTTTTTCAAAGGCTTGAGCAATGATTTCTCAGGGATCGTTGAAGTAATCTCCTCAAAAGACGGAACGGTCCTGAACCTTTGTGACGGAGTCATCGGTCTGTATTTTTTTATTGCCATAATACCATCTCTACCTTAGCTTTAGACATTGTCAAAATCAGCTATGTGTTCGCCTTTTTTTAATTTAACAATAGCCTTTTTCCAGGCCGGAGTGCGGCCCTCAAAACGACCCAAACGTTTCGGTTTGCCCGGCATCGTCATCGTCCGAACAGCAGCGACCTTAACCGCAAAAGCCTTTTCAACAGCCTCTTTTACTTCTTGCTTATTTGATTTCCGGTTTACCCGAAAAACATAATAATTATCAATCTCTTTCATTCTGGTTGATTTTTCAGTCACCAGATGTAATTCAATAATATCTCTGATACTCTTCATTTGACAAAAACCTCCTCCGCTTTTTCAAGCGCCGCTTTTGTCATTACCAGAATCTCGGCATCAACAATATCATAAGTATTTGCCAGCGGTGCACGTGAATATTTTGCCTTTGGTATATTTCTAACTGATAAAATCAGATTCTTGTTTGCACCCTCATCAAGAATTAGACATTTTTTCTCTTGCAAACCAAGCTTATCTAATGTAGTGGCGACACTTTTTGTTTTAATCTCAGAATATTGAAGTTTGTCAACAATTCTCAAATTTTCATTTTGAGCCTTATCTGAAAAAGCCGATAAAAGAGCCAACCGTTTCAGCTTTTTGGGGAAATTACCGCCATAAGTACGCGGCTTGGGACCAAAGGTAATTCCACCGCCACGCCATAATGGTGAGCGACTCGTCCCAGCTCGGGCGCGTCCGGTACCTTTTTGGCGCCATGGTTTAGCTCCGCCGCCTCTTACTTCGGAGCGTCCTTTTGACGATGAAGTTCCCTGTCGGCGGTTGGCCAAATAGTTGACTACATACTGATGAACAACAGCCTGCTTTGGCTCAATACCAAATAGCTTGTCATTCAGCGTAATAGTACCGATTTCACCGCCATCCTGATTATATAATTTGGTTTCCATCTACCAATCGTCCTACTTATTCCTGTTAGTCGTCCGAATACGAAGCAATGTACCTTTTTTGCCGGGCACAGAACCACCTATCAGGAGTATGTTTTGCTCTTCGATAACGTCGACTATCATCAGATTTAAAACTGTTACTTTATCTTTACCCATTTTCCCCGGCATCTTCATACCCTTAAAAACACGCGAGGGTGATGATGACTGACCAATCGAACCCGGCTAACGCTGGCGATCTGACTGACCATGAGTCATTTGACTTCCGGAAAAATGATGACGTTTCATTACACCCTGAAAACCTAATCCCTTGGAAATACCGCAAACATCTACTGATTCGCCTTTTTTGAAAAGGTCGGCTTTGATTTCCTGGCCAATATTATATTCGCCTTCAAAATCGATCTCCCGGAGATAACGGCGCGGTTCAACACCAGCCTTCTCATACAGGCCCAATTCCGGTTTTTTGAAAAGATTTTTCCGCTTTTCACCAAAACCTACCCGTAGAGCATTATAGCCATCTCGTTCGGCTCTCTTTTTATCAACAACAACACAAGGGCCGGTTTCCACGACAGTGACGGGGATAGCATCTCCATCCGTATCAAAAATGCGCGTCATACCTAATTTTTTACCCAATATCTCTCTCATTATTGCACCACCATCACGTCTTTATTTCGACATCAACGCCAGCCGGCAAGTCAAGCTTCATTAAAGCATCAACCGTCTGCGGTGTTGATTCATAAATATCAATCAAGCGTTTGTGAATTCTTGTTTCAAATTGCTCGCGTGATTTTTTATCAACATGCGGCGAACGAAGAACCGTATAAACCGTTCTCTTAGTCGGTAGAGGGATCGGGCCAGCAATCCGGGCGCCCGTTCTAAGCACCGTCTGAGTGATGGCCTTAGTCGATCTATCCAACGAATAGTGATCGTACGCCTTGAGTCTTATTCTAATCTTCTGAGATTCCATATTCAAACCTTTATATTCGGCATCTACTTTCTATTATAATATTTTTGCAACAACGCCAGCACCGACAGTACGACCGCCCTCACGAATAGCAAAACGAAGACCTTCTTCCATGGCAATCGGTGTGATCAATTCGCCTTC
>DAOUVS010000183.1 GCA_030667525.1 Candidatus Zixiibacteriota bacterium
ATGATGGTAGAATTACCGGACAACCGACCGAATCGGGTATCTTTAATTTCACAGTCTCTGCTTTTGATATCTGCCCGCCAGCACCTCCCGATTATGAACCGATCTATGGTGACACGATGGAATACAACATCGGTATTGTTGGTGTCTGCGGCGATGCCAACAATAGCGGTCTAAAAGATATGGATGATGTTACAGATATTATTGATTATCTTTACAATGATGGCCAAAATATGTGTCCCGTAGCCGGCGGCGACATGGATAACTTCAATGGTACAAATAACAATGACGCCTACTTTTTATATGAACATGTCGTCCATTCGTCCACATACCCCAGGTGTCCACCATTTACAACCTTGATTCCTGAAGCACCCGAAAATATTTTGGAAATACGCAATAGTACTGTTCAGCCGGATCGCGATAGACATCGGGTTGATTTTTGGCTCAATTCTTTATCTCCGGCAAAGTCTATTTCTATTCCATTCGAATACTCCTGTACAACCTCCCCTATTAGTTGTGATTCAATCAGGTTTGGAGGATCATATTATTCTCACTACGAGCATAAATATGGTGCAGTTAGCGCCACCGAGCCTAAAGCTGTTATCGGCATTGTTAATACCGGTGAAACTCCACCAACCGGGAATCCTGCCCGAATTGCTTCGGCCTGGTTCAGCATTGAACCTTCATCCGAAGAGCAATTGATAAATATCAACTCTGCACCCTATGGACCAAATGAGTTTATTATTGTTTCACCATCGCCAACCACGCCTTATATCCCCAGTATCGCGGTCATCCCAGGCATTTCATTTGAATGCGGCGATGCCGACAATGATGGCGCAATAAACATTCTGGATGTGATCTATATCATAAATTACAAATACAAATCCGGACCGGAACCAGAGATTCTTGCATCGGCAGATGTTAACAGTGATACAAGAATCGACATCCTCGATATTGTTTATCTAATTAATTTTAAATATAAAGATGGTCCTGATCCATTCTGCCCTTAAATAATTCGGCTATATAAAAAGGGGCTGCCAGATTTGGCAGCCCTTTATTTATTGATCTTTATCTTGCAAAAGATGCGATCGGATCCCATGGCGGAATAACAATCGGCTCCTTATCAAACAGTTTTAGTATATCCTTGGGAACATATTTTTCCCGGGCAATTACATAATAAACATAATTATCAAACCAACTATCATACATGGTCCAACGCCCGTTCTTTTTCTTATCATCGCCCCAACTATTTTCGACCAACCATTTGATCGTTTTGTTTTCGACAATATCAACACCGATCAATGACATCCCATGATTTGATGAGCTATGTCGATAAAGAGCCATATCTTCTTTGGGCATATCCAGGTCGACTCCAAAAAGTGAACTGTAATCATAAAGATTTTCCGCCATGATACCCAAATCCGAATTTTGATCTTTGCCAACATCGGATGAAAAATAGAGCGGTTGATTATCAAGGATTGATGCTTTGGCAATTTCTTTAAGCCGTTCGATTTCCACATTAACGTGATCGAGATCGTCACCATCATAAAAACTCCGTGACATAAACGACTTATAATGCTCACCATATTCACGCGTTGGATTGTTATATATGCAGACAAAATCATCCAATTCAGGATCAACAAAATCTTTATAAAAACTTAGCGGAGTATAAACTTCTATTTCGCTAAGGGTTGAATCATCTTTTTCATATCGCCATTCAAATTCGGTGGGCGGCTCACCAATATTCATTCCCAGCAACCTATAAACTTCAACCAGTTTATCTTCTTTAAATTTCCTAAGCTCATTAACCGAGACACCATCCTGTGTCATTTTTCTTATCTGGGCAGCATCCATTCTCAGCTTCTTACTGATAACACGATTCATTAACTGGGTATTTTCCGAACTGTTTGTTTCCGGCATAATCTCTTTGGGGACCAGCCCATATTTTTTTATAAGATTAACCGCATAACGCCAATAGCCGCCATCAGAAAATGGACTTTTAAGAACCCCAACCAGCTCCCTATCCTCCAAATCTCGCTCGCGGAACTCAATTATATATTCAAGAAATCTATTTGCCTTTTCCATTTTGTCCCAGAAAACCAAATAGTTTTGTGAAAATTCAAAATCATCCAGATCATATTTTTCAATAACCATCGGCCGCATCGTATTGAGCCACCCAAAAGCCCAGCAGCGACCACTCGATTTCTGATCGACCACCCCTTTTGTTTTGATTTTATGGCTAAACAATTCATTATGATTGCGAACAATATCACGATTGAGCGCCAGTTCCCTGATATCATTGTTGGTGATTGCGTTATATGAAGCCCTGGTTGAAGCATCCAGTTTGTATGCATCCCGGCTTCTATTGATAATATCTTTGGTTAAACCACCTTCACCGGCCAAAGCATTGTTTGCGGCAAGCAAGAGTAGTACAAAATAAATAATTGAATACTTGATATTTGATAAGATTTGCATTGGTTCTCCTTTTGGCAGAGTGATCTGTAATAATTTTATGGAATATAAGCAACCTGCTGAGTTATGTCAATATGAGGCCTTCTAATGGAAATGGCTTTGTTGCTGAATAGAATCTAACCCTACCACAAATCGGCCGGAAAAAGAATTTCAATTTTTGTATCACGCGCTGGCATCACGCAAAGACTAAAATCGGCAGTATCGGTATCAGGAATATAAATTACACGGAGTATATGATTTCCAACAGGAATACCGGAGAAAGCAAAATCGCCATTGGCACTTGGACTGATTGAGGTTGTCGTAACCCCGCCGGAACCATCGGGATAAATAAGACCAATTGATATTGAATCATTATATACAATACCGGGCATTTCGCTGTTTGCATCAAGCAGATATCCGGAAACCGAATTGGATATTAAATCTGAAAAACGGGAAACAAACAGTTTATCTATATTAGAACCGGAACCGGTCGAGCGAAGAAGACTGTCGGAATAAATATAATCAACCTCCCAGGCATCCTGTTTGAAATCATTGCTTCCAAAATCGGCTTTAATATATGGACCATCCCACGTCGAATAACCGGGGTTTGATGCCAAAGCGTCAAGATTAGGAGGTAGCGACCCAATATCGCCGACATATCCAAAATCGGACCGGGCACCATTGGTATAAACATCAGGATTACCAACAATGGCAAAAGCAAGTGATTGCATTTCGGCTTTGGTTACTTCAAATCGGGAGTTCTCAAGCGATGGAAATAATTTCACCGTCGCCACTGAGGTAATAATTCCAATGATCGCAATAACCAAAACCAATTCGATCATAGTGAATCCACGTTTATTATAAAATATAATTATCATGGGCAGGCTCCAGTTGAAACCGAAATTGATGTGCCATCCGAGAATAGTACAGTGAAGTCAACATTATTCATATCTACATTTGGACCACCGGTCACGTTTGCTTTGAAATTATCAATATCAACCCGAATCGACTCGCCGTCATTTATCGTCTGTACCGCCGAGAAAGCAACTGTTTCACCCGAGGCAACCTGGGGATTGTTGCGGTCAACCACTGTTACCCCATCCCAAATGATATATCTGTAGTATGCTGTTGGTGACGACCAGGTAACGGTAACAGAATTAATGCCGATGGCGCCTCCGGTATTGTTCTCTATCCAGAAATACATTCCCCGACAATCGGCATAGAGTGAATCAGAACCGGCCACCTTTACAAAAGCGCCGCCGGCACCACCTGACCAAACATTAGAGGCAAGATAGTACTCGCCATAAATATTAGAACCGGGCGCAACCGAAACAAATCGATTGATAGTATCACTATCCGGAATATAAATAATACTCAAATTATGATTGCCGATTGGAATCGAATCAAAGTCAAAATATCCTCCGACATCCGTTATTGATGTCTTAGTGATCATACTGCCAAGACCATCCGGAATAGTCAATCTAACCGAAATAGAATCATTATAGGTATCATCTGGCGGGGTACCATCGAGATCATAAACATTGCCGGAAATATTATTATACAAAAGAAAATCGCTTGAACCGGATAATCGCCGCTCGATATTACTGCCGGAGCCGGTCGAGGTTATGGCGACCCCGCCGGAGTAGGTATAAACAGTCTGCCAGGCATCTTTTTTGTAATCATCTGCTAACTGTTCAAAACTGTTTTGAATGTAGGGACCGTTCCAGGTCGCATATCCGGGGTTGGTTACCAAAGCATCGAGATTGGGAGGCAGTGAACCAACATCACCAACATAACCAAAATCTGATCGCGCACCATTGTTTTGTAATTCGGGATTCCCCACTATCGCCAGAGCGACCTTATCCATCTCAGCTTTAGTTTCTTCAATTTTGAAACTATCAGCTATCGGGGCCATTTTTTGAACCGCAATTGATCCAAAAATACCCATCATTACAATAACAAGTATTAGTTCAACCAAAGTAAACCCGGTTATTAATCTGTATCTTCCAATCATGGGCAGGCTCCGGTGGTTACCGTTACCGATGATCCATCGGAGAAATCAACCGTAAATGTTGTATTATTCATATCTACATTCGGTCCGCCATTAGTAGCATTTTTGAAGTCATCGAAATCAATTCTTATCGATGCACCGTCATTAATAGTCTGTGGACTGGTAAGTGTAATTGTTTCGCCGGAACCCGCTTTTGGATTTACTCTATTAAAAACTGTAACTCCGTCCCACTTAAAATACCTGTAATACGCGGTTGGCGAAACCCACGTTAATGTAACAGTATTGACAATTATTGCACTTCCGGAATTATTTTCTATCCAAAAATAAAATCCCTGGCAATCGGTATACAACGAATCGGAATTGGCAACTTTGGTAATACCGGGAATCGTACCTCCTCCACCGCCCAAAGGAAAACTGATATCAGCGAATTTATAGCTAACACTGCTTTTATGCCTCGGCAGAATCGTCACAAACCGGCTGAGCGTATCATTGTTGGGTATATATATAATATCAAGCTGATGAGTTCCCACCGGTAGCGAGTCAAGTATAAAAACGCCAATTGAATCGGGGTTGTAGGTTTTGCTCAAGGTTCCACCGAAACCATTCGGAATTGTAACTTTAATATCGATTGAGTCGCGATAAATTGCATCTGGCAAAGAATCATTGGCGTCGGTGATTAATCCATCCAAGCGGTTTAAAAGGTAGTCGGAGGAAGCATCGGCGATTTTTTTTGTTATTGTTGCACCACTGCCATTTGAACTGATTGTTATATTTCCGGTATAGGCGTAAACCTGACTCCATTCATCAGTTTTATATCCCAGACTGTCCTGTGCAAAGCCGGTAAGAATATAAGGCCCATCCCAGGTAGAATATCCGGGGTTCTGATATAGTGCATCCAGATTAGTCGGAAAGGCACCAATATCGCCGACATAGCCAAAATCGGATCGTTTCCCATTGCTGTGCAAATCGGAATTGCCAACTATGGCTGAGGCCAGCATAACCATCTCGCGTTCGGTTTTCATCCGGCGAAAATCATCAATTGAGGCAGTCATCCACTGCATTCCAACTGCTATTGAGATGCCGATTACAATAATAACAATCAGCAGTTCAATTAAGCTGAACCCTCTATTTTTTTTAATCAAACTTTGCATTATTACCACACATCGGCGAAATAGCTTAGGTTCAAGTATAAATCCTGCCCCGGATTAACACTTACTCGCCGCGTTAAGGTATCATTATTGGGAATATATACTGTCTGGAAAAGATGGTTCCCAATCGGAATCGAATCGATTCGGCAAAAACCATCGCCTCCGGGTGTTCCCGATTTAACCATGTATGAACCGGAACCATTGGGAACGGTTATCAGAAACCTGACCGAATCACGGTATATTACCCCGGGTGAGGAATTATCCAAATCGGTTATTATCGCATATATTGAATTTGCAAAAAGATTATCGGTGGAATTGGCAATTTTACGGGTGATACTGAAACCGCCACCGGTTGATGTGATATTGATAGATGCAGGCGAAGAGTACTGCCGCCCCCAGGCGTCAAGTTTGAATTCAACATCTCCGACACCGGAAGCAAATTCATCTTTTATGTAAGGTCCGTTCCAATTTGCATATCCACCCGGATTGGTTACCAGGGCATCCCAATTTGCCGGCAATGCCCCAATATCACCGATATAACCAAAATCGGTCCGACCACCATTGGAGATAAGATTAGGATTGCCACCGATTGCAATAGATAATAACTCCATCTCCTTTTTGGTTTCCTCGGTTCGAGAAACCTCGGTCG
>DAOUVS010000078.1 GCA_030667525.1 Candidatus Zixiibacteriota bacterium
GACATATGTATATCAGAGAAATAGACATTAAAACCGGGAAATCAGCGTCGTTGCTGATTCCCATTAAATAAATAAGTGTAACGCATGTGGTGATACACACTGTAACATATCTCTTGACACTTTACAATGTGGACATCTGCCGCGCACAAAATAAAAACATGACGAAACGCTTGTCCTTCGAAGGATGAAAGCCATTTTAGAAATTAGAATTTATGTATGAATAAGGAAGAAGAAAATATTGATCTATTATTTTAGAACCAATTTCCGGGAATACTCTTTTTCAATGGATTCATTAAGTGTTTTCATGCGGTTACGGGCAGAGCCAGGTTCTTCAGAGGGGCCATTAATATACAAATCATGTTCTTCAAGAGCTGAATCAACAAATGACTTAAACTTGTCAAGAAAACATTCATTGGAGAATCGTTCGGCATTCTGGCGGATTCTAACCGGATTAAAACTGTTTTCACTCACCTTTTGCTCGAAACGCTTTACGGCATCAACAATAGAAGCTGTGTCCTGTTTATGGAAAAATATACCGGTTTCATTTTCGATTACGGTATCGAGAATCCCGCCTTTGCCAAAAGCAATAACCGGTGTCCCGCACGCTTGCGCTTCAATCGGAACAATTCCGAAATCTTCCTGGGCGGCAAAAACAAACGCTTTGGCCCGCTGCATATATCGCCGCATAATCGTAGTCGGCTGGTACCCTAACACTTCCACATTGGAGGTCGCCATATTTTTTATTCTCTTATATCCGGGACCATCACCAATCACAATTAGCTTTTTGTCCGGCATTTGGGCAAATGCTTCAACAATCAAACCGATTTTTTTGTATGGTACCATCCGTGACGCGGTCAGGTAATAACCATTCTTTACCAGATGCAAACCGTAGGTTGAAACATCGACGGGAGGATACATCACGGTTGCTTTACGCCGATATACTTTTTTTATTCGTCTGACAATAAAACGGGAATTACCAAGAAAATGATCAACGCCATTGGCAGTTCGAATATCCCACATTCTGATATAGTGCAGAATTATTCGAGCCAGCCAACTGCCCGGTCCTCTGGTCAGGTCGGCTTCATTGAGATATTGAAACATCAGATCCCAGGCATATCGGATCGGCGATTGGACATAGGCAATATGAAGCTGATCCGGCCCGGTAATAACACCTTTGGCGACGGCGTAGGAATTTGATATAATCAGATCATATGCGGACAGATCAAATTGTTCTATCGCCAGCGGCATCAACGGCAGGTAACTTCGATACTTCTTTTTGGCAAATGGGAACTTCTGTAAAAATGAGGTCGTTATTTTTTTATTTTTCAAAAAACCTCTGTCTTCGTCTGGCAAGAAATCATACAATGTAAAGATGTCGGCTTCGGGATACAGTTTTAGAATCTGCTCCAGAACTCGTTCGGCTCCGCCGAAAGTAACCAGCCAATCATGAACCACTGCTACTTTCATCGAGTAACCTCTTCGGCAGTCATTGTTGCTTGGCGATTGATAACCGGCATCTCGAATTGGTCAGAAACCACTTTATGATTACTTCTGAAGAAAGATAACATTAATAAAAACAGGATAATTCCTATCATGCCGGCTATTCCGGAAAACAGAATTATCATAAGTCGCTGAGGCCCTGATTTAACCAGCGGCAATGACGGGTTATCGAGAATGCGAACAATCGGGATATCTTTCTGAGCCTCAAGTTTGGCCAGATCATACTGATTTTTCAAAAACAGATAGGTTTCGGTCTTGGCCATGATTTCCCGCTTTTTTCGATTTAGATTGCTTAGTATCTCCGGGTCGGCGGTCATATCCCAGTTGCGGTTGGCCATCTGATACTGTTCCAGGTTATCTTCAGCCTGCTTTAATTCGATTTCACGTTCGGTCGATTCGCGTTTTAAGTATTTGACCCGTTCACTTGCAGATGATTTTCTTCGGTTGATATTATAGTCTTCTAATTCGGCTAAATAGCGCTGAACGATCGCTTGTGATAATTCGGGATATTCAGATTCTACAGAGATCGTTATCAGGCCGGTGTTTTTATCCAGATCGATTGAAGTTATATTTTCAAGGTTTCGAAGCAGGTGTTCATTAATTGTCGTTCCAAAATATTCCTTAAGGGTAAAACCGGTTTGAGATTGAGAGCCATATTGATAACGATAATTTAATACTGCTTCTTTAATTTGCCTTGAGTTTAAAATCTTGGGATATAATATCGATGAATTTTCATCATTTTCTGAGCCAATTCCAGCCAACCCAGTCATCTCTTTTAAAAGAGAAAGGTTATCGCCCTTGCCACTGGGCAAAATCGAGGCGTAAGAACAAAACTTTGCAGGGATAAAATAGAGAATCGTGCCAGAAATCACAATACAAATAACGGCCGCAAGTATTATAAGCCGAAAATTACCAACCAAATAGCGACCAATTGATATTATATTTAATTGAAGCAAATCGCCAATTAGCGTAAGGCCATTATTGGCAGTATCAGGTTTTCGAATTTTTAAAATGTTTCCAAATTTTTTAAACAAAAATAATTACCATCCATGGCTTTTATTATTAATCAATTACCAATTATATAATCAATAATCGTGCCATCAGAAGCGGCCGATAAATTTTCTATTAATCGATTGTCTGGCTTATTCTTATGATTGTATCCAGAGAGATTGATTGGAGTTAATAAATAGATTCTTTAAAATTATTCCATTTTAGCGGGAAAATATTTCTTTAAAAATATTTACAAAAAATAACAAGCAGAATTTCTGTCCCCGCCGAAAAAAGTTAGAATATACCGACAGATTTGACATAATGGGGGGGGCTAAAACATTTATTAACTTTTTATAAAACAGTTGTTGTTTTTGACACAACAAATTCTTTGATTAGTCAAGTAGTTATAATTTAAGCTGTTATGAGGTTTGATAGATTACAAAACTAAGACAATTTAAACAATTTGAATAAAACAATTCGAGGAAATATAGATGCTATCTGAGAAATCTATTCTAATTACCGGCGGAACCGGATCATTCGGGAAGAAATTTGTAGAATTGGTTCTGAAAAGGTATCCAAAAATAAAGCGTTTGGTAATATACTCGCGCGATGAACTCAAACAGTTTGAAATGTCGCAACAATTTCCACTCTCAAAATATGGCCAGATACGATTTTTTATCGGAGATGTCCGTGACAAGGAACGGCTTCGGCGAGCACTGGAGAATATCGATGTTGTTGTGCATGCTGCTGCCCTGAAACAGGTTCCGGCCTGTGAATACAATCCTTTTGAGGCGATCAAAACCAATGTTCTGGGGGCGCAGAATGTGATTGAGAACTGTATCGATCTCAATATTCAAAAAGTTGTGGCACTTAGTACCGATAAAGCGGCGGCCCCAATAAATCTTTACGGTGCCACCAAACTTTGTTCCGATCGGTTATTCATTACAGCCAATTATTATAAAGGAAATCGGGATATCAAATTTTCGGTGGTCCGCTATGGTAATGTTATGGGTAGCCGTGGAAGTGTTATTCCATTCTTTTTAAAGAAATGCAAAGAAGGTGTTATACCGGTCACTGACAAAAAAATGACTCGTTTTAATATTACACTCGAAGAGGGTGTTGATATGGTTTTCTATGCTCTTGAAAATATGTGGGGCGGCGAGATTTATGTTCCCAAAATCCCAAGTTACCAGATAATGGATATTGCCGAGGCGATAGCACCCGATTGTAAAATCGAAACAGTTGGTATTAGACCGGGCGAAAAACTTCACGAAGAAATGATTACCGAAACCGATGCGATCAATACGCTGGAATTTGAAAAATATTATGTAATTTTGCCATCGATGAGACTCTGGGATGTTGACAGCTACCGGAAGACTTTTAATGGAAAAAACTGTCCGGTCGGGTTTAGCTATGGCAGCGGCAAAAACAAAGAATGGCTGACGGTTGAGCAGATTCGTCAGTTGATAAAAGACCATGTTGATTCAACTTTTACGGTAATAAAATCGACCGGTGAAAAGGGAGCAAGAAAACTTTCATTTGTCCAGAGCGCCGAATCAAAAGAACTGGAATACTCCGCAGAGAAAGAGGACAAGTAATATTGGGCGCTTTTGTTTTTTTTGTTTGCCTCAAGTAGAGTTATGGAACAGACAAAAAATAGAACTGGCTTTTTGCCATACGGACGGCAGAATATTGACGACGATGATATCGAAGCAGTTGTCAAGGTCCTCAAATCAGACTGGCTGACCCAGGGACCGACAATTGAGTTATTTGAGGACAGACTCAAGGAACAGCTAAATGCCGAATATGTTATTGCCTGTGCCAATGGTACAGCAGCATTGCATCTGACCATGATGGCTCTTGGTCTGAATAAAGATGACATAGTTTTGACGACTCCTATTACCTTTATCGCCTCGGCCAACTGCGCGCGATTCGTCGGTGCTTCGGTAAAATTTGTCGATGTCGACTATGACACCGCATTGATCTCTTATGAAAAGCTTGAAGAAGCGATTTATGCCGATAAAGATAATAAAATCAAAGCAGTCGTACCGGTACATTTTACTGGATTACCGGTTGACTTGCCAAAAATCTATCAGCTTTGCCAAAATAATGGAATAGCAGTTGTCGATGATTGCTGCCATGCTCTGGGAGCATGGTTTGAACATGACGGCAATAGATATTTAATTGGTGGAAACAATTATTCGTCGATGTCGGCTTTTTCGTTTCATCCGGTAAAACATATTGCCACCGGTGAAGGTGGTGCGGTCTCTACCAATGATAAAGAGCTGGCCGAGAAACTTCGCCGGTTCAGGAATCATGGAATCAACCGGGAGGTTTTTGTTAACACGGAAATGGCATATTCGCAAATTGGTGAGATCAACCCATGGTATCATGAGATGCAGGAGCTTTGTCCTAATTACAGAATGAATGATATTCAGGCAGCGCTTGGTATCAGCCAGCACAACAAGTTGGATCATTCGTTAAAACGAAGAAATGAAATCGCGCGATATTACACGGGAAAAATAGCGGAGATGTTTGATCCCGAAGAGGTCAGACCATTGAAGCAAAAAGAGGGCGTTTATAATGCATATCATCTATATGTTTTGCAGATAAATTTTAAAAAGTTCAATATTCCACGGGCGGAGTTGATGAACAAACTGCGTGAAATAAATATCGGAACCCAGGTGCATTATATTCCAGTTCACCTGCAACCGTACTATCGTAATTTATTAAACAGCAAACCGGGTGATTTCCCCAATGCGGAACGGTATTATGAACAGGCACTTAGTATTCCAATGTACCCTCAGTTAACCGATTGCGATTGTGATCGTGTTTTGGACGACATAAAAAAGATATTGTATCGAGACTGATTCGTGAAAAACGAGGTAAAAAGCAGAAATCGATTAGGTCTGGGGACGGCACAGTTTGGAATGGATTACGGCATCTCCAACCGTCGGGGGCAAAACAGTCTCGATGAAGTTAAGCAGATTCTTGACGAGGCTAAAACTCTTGGCATAGAGATGCTTGATACTTCGCCCAACTACGGCAACAGTGAAGAGATTCTTGGTAAGTGTTTGACCGAAGAAAAACATTTTCATATTGTCACCAAAACTCCGGTCTTCGATGAAGAAATAATA
The DNA here is from genome assembly GCA_030667525.1 of Candidatus Zixiibacteriota bacterium. GTDB lineage: Bacteria > Zixibacteria > MSB-5A5 > GN15 > PGXB01 > JAAERC01. The sequence goes on from DAOUVS010000078.1 coordinate 5,628, forward strand.
ACTCAAAAATCGGGAGAGATTCTCACTGAATATTTCGAAACCTCTCTTGAACAGTTAGGTTGCAATAAACTTTATGGACTGTTGGTGCATCATGCCGAAAACCTGCTGGCTCCGGGTGGAGCGTATCTGACAAAATCATTATCAAAATTAAAATCAAGAGGTCTGGTATCTAAAATTGGTGTTTCGGTTTATAATTCGGCTCAGATTGACGCGATTCTTGATATCTTTGAGCCTGACATTGTTCAACTACCGATTAATCTGTTTGATCAGCGGTTGATAAAATCGGGGCATCTGGCCAAATTAAAAAAGCAAAACATTGAAATTCATGCCCGCTCGATATTTTTGCAGGGTCTCTTATTAATGGAACACGAAAAGCTTCCGGGTTTTTTTGAACCGATTAAAAATAATTTAGTCGAATATTTTGTATTCTTAAGAGATAATGATATCTCCCCGCAAACGGCAGCACTTAATTTTGTGAAAAATATTAAAGAGATTGATTATATTATTCTCGGAGTCAATAGTGCTGTTCATCTGAGAGAAAACGTGGCTGCATTTCAAAACGAAGTGAAAATTGATTTTGCAAAATTTGCCATTTCAGATGAAATATTCATCAATCCTGCATTATGGAAATTGTCATGAAGCAATTAAAACTTGGCGTCATTGGAATGAGTGAGGGAAACGGTCACCCGTATTCATGGTCGGCTATTTTTAATGGATACAATCGTGAAGTGATGAGCCAATGCCAGTTTCCTGTTATCCCGGAGTATCTGAGTAAGCAGACATTTCCCGATGATGCAATTGCCGATGCTACTGTGACTCATATTTGGACGCAGGATAAAAATTTATCAGAACATATCGCGGCGGCCAGTTTGATAGACAATATTGTGGAGAATTATCAGGATATGATCGGCTTGGTTGATGCGGTTCTGCTGGCACGCGATGATCCGGAAAATCATAAAGAAATGAGTCGGCCATTTTTAGAAGCGGGCGTTCCGATTTATATCGACAAACCGCTGGCAACATCGGTGGCAGAAGCAGAAGAAATATATTCTTTTCAGAAATATAACGGTCAGATATTTACCTGCTCGGCTTTGGGATTTGCCGATGAATTTGATCCAAATAAAATCGATATCGGTAGTCTGGGAAAACTTAGGCAAGTTAAAGCAACGATCATGAAAGACTGGCAAAAATATGGCGTTCATATTATTGAACCGGTATTGAAAATAATCGGCAATCAGGGAAATACTAAAAAAGTTGAGGCGACTCACCGTGATGAAACCAGAACCGTAAAAATAATATGGGAATCGGGACTAATTACAAATTTTGCCACGACCGGGAATAATCAGTCTCCACTTGAAATCATTCTGGAAGGTTCAAACGGTTCCAAAACTTTATTGTTTAAAGACACTTATGCCGCTTTTAAGAATGCACTGGAGGCGTTTATTGATGCAGTTCGGACGCGACAATCTGTTCCGCGTCAGTTTGTTTTGAAAGTGATAGATGTTATAGAGAAAGGTGAGTTGGGTGTCAAAGTCTAAAACGGTACTGATTACTGGTGGGACAGGAAATATCGGTTCGCAGCTTGTCTCTGATCTTCTGAAAGATAATTATCAAGTAGTTACGACCAGTCACAGCGACAATAATATCACGAAACTAAAATATCAATTCAACGATCATTGTCAGGACGGTTCGCTGCATGTTATTAATGTTGATCTTGAGGAAAAAGATTTTGCGCAGCAGATTGTAACTTATCTTGAAAAAAACAGCTTGCAGATTCAGACACTGGTTAATAATGCCCGGAATACTAATTATCTAAAAATTGACCAAAACAATGAGATCAATCGTACAAATTGGGTTGGTGAGTTTTTACTTGATGTGGTGGTGGCGTACGAATTGGCTATGGCGTTGATAAATTTGGAAAAATCAAAACTTAATAATATTATAAATATATCCTCGATTTACGGTATGGTCGCCCCTACTCCGCAATTATACAACGATTTTGAAAAAGAATCGCCGATTAATTATGGCGTTGCCAAAGCGGCACTGATTCAGCTTACCAGAGAATTAGCGATTCGGTTGGCCGACAAAAATATTCGGGTCAACTCGATTTCTTATGGTGGTGTTGAAGGGCGTACCGACGAAGATTTCAAAAAAAGATACGGCCAGTTTTGTCCAGCCGGACGAATGCTCAAACGTGAAGAAGTGTACGGTGCTATTAGTTTTCTTCTCTCTGAGGCTTCTTCTGGAATGACCGGTCATAACCTGGTTGTTGATGGTGGGTGGACGACATGGTAGATAATAATGTTGTAGCCATTATTCCGGCTCGGGGTGGGTCAAAAAGGATTCCGCATAAAAATATAATCGATTTTATGGGGCGGCCAATGTTAAGCTGGACAATTCAGGCTGCTCTTGATTCCGGCATATTCAAAAGAGTAATAGTCAGTACCGACGACAAGAATATTGCACAGGTAGCCGAAAATAATGGCATTGAGGTCCCGTTTATGAGAGATGAGTTCGCTGATGATCATTCCCCGCTTTCGCTGGCGGTAATTAAGGCTTTGGATCAGGCGGAGAGTTTTTATGGCGAAAAGTATGATACGGTAGTGCAACTGATGGCTAACTGTCCCATAAGAACCGGTGAACAGATTGTTGATGGTTATAATAATTTTGTAAGCAACAAGGCAAAATTCCAAATCAGCTGTTTTAAATTCGGCTGGATGAATCCCTGGTGGGCGGTGAAATTGGCAGAAGATAAACTTCCCAATTCATTATTCCCGGAGGCTCTTAAAACACGCTCTCAAGACCTGGAAGAACTGTACTGTCCTACCGGAGCGGTTTGGATAGCCGGCCGTGAGGCCTTAGTGAAAGAAGGGACTTTTTATGGCCAGGGACATATTTTCCATCCGATGGACTGGAAATATGCGGTTGATATCGACAACTACGAAGATCTTGAAATGGCCCGGGCGGTTTTTAGACTGGTGAATGATTAATGAATATTTTTATCAGAGTTGATTCATCGACTATCATTGGAACCGGACATGTGGTACGCTGTCTTACTTTGGCCGGACAATTTCACGGCGAAGAGCACAAGGTTACTTTTATCTGCCGCGAATTACCGGGGAATATTATTGATCAGATATCAAAAGCCGGATATGAAGTTCACAAACTGGCGAAGGCAAATTACGACAATATAAATTTGGAAAACACTGAAAGTCATCTGGCCTGGCTGGCAGTTGACTGGCAGGTCGATGCGAGGCAGACTGTTGATATTTTGAAATCATTACAGAAGCCTGCTGATTTGCTGATAATTGATCATTATGCGCTTGATATAAACTGGGAGAAAGAAGTTAAAGAGTACTGCGGAAATTTAATGGTCATAGATGATCTGGCCGATCGGAAACATATCTGCGATTTTTTGCTGGACCAGAATTATTATAAGAATCTCAGCTCTCGATACGATGATCTGGTTCCGGATTCATGTCAGAAAATGCTTGGGCCATCGTACGCCCTTCTTCGTCCTGAGTTTTATCTGGCTCGAAAAAACAGGAAACAGTGTAACGATAAAATAAAACGAATATTGGTATTTTTTGGTGGAAACGATAGTTACAATCAGACAAAAATAGTATTAAATGCGATCTCATATTTATCGACAAATAATGTATTTTTTGATGTAGTCATCGGCGATACAAATCAACATATAAAAGAAATAGAAAATATTTGTAAAACTCTGAACAACGTTACATTGCATAAGCAGATAGATTATATGGCGGAGTTGATGGCCAAATCTGATTTGGCAATTGGCGGTGGTGGGACAACCACCTGGGAACGATGTTTTATGGGGCTTCCCTGTCTCACAATTATTTTAGCCCAAAATCAAAAACAGATGGTAATAGATCTGGCCGAATATGGTGCACTATGGAATTTGGGTTGGTATGAATCAGTTACCGCCAAAGAAATTTCAGCCGCAATGGAAAAGGCATTGTCCAATAATGCGGCGATTAATACACTAAAGCAGAAGATGTCAGAACTTATGCATAAGCACGAGACGACTAATGGGAATATTGTTGCCCGACTGATATTGGGAAAAATGGATATGGCGACCAATAAGATATGACCAACCAAGGATTGAAGATATGATTCTGGAAAATAAATACGGTCTAAGAAATCTCGAAAAAAGCGATCTTGAGTTGGTTCTCAAATGGCGTAATTCTGATCATATCAGAAAATATATGTATCAGGATAATATTATTTCTCCCGATGAACATCAAGCGTGGTACAATAAGGTGAAAGGCGATGATACGAAAATATATCTTATCTTTTTACATAATGAGAAACCGATCGGATTGGTAAATTTTACGGAAATTGACGAAATCAATTCAAATTGTATGTGGGGATTTTATCTCGGTGAGACAGATACTCCGCGTGGAAGCGGGACGATCATGGGTTATCTCGCCATGAATTATATATTCGAGCAAAAAAGTATACGTAAGGTAAGTGGTGAAGTTCTTGATTTTAACGAACCGAGCAGGAAGTTTTTTAAACGTCTTGGGTTTACCGAAGAGGGAATCAAAAGAAAACATATTTTAAGAAATGATAAATATTTAGACGTATATCTTTTTTCATTGTTATCTGGCGAATGGTTGGAAACCAAGAAGAATGAATTAAAAATGAAGGCCGGTATATAATTATTTTAAGACGGGTGGCTTATATGGAACATATTAAAATAGGCGGATTAAATATTGGTTCAGATTTTCCTCCATTTATTATTGCCGAGATGTCGGGCAATCATAATCAATCATTGGAGCGTTCGCTGCAGATTGTTGAAGAGGTCGCCAAAGCCGGAGCACACGCAATCAAGCTTCAGACATATACAGCCGATACGATGACTTTAAATATCAAAGAAAATGAGTTCTTTATAGATGATCCAAAGAGTCTGTGGAATGGTAAATCGTTATATGAATTGTATCAGGAGGCCTATACACCCTGGGAATGGCATAAAGAGATATTCAAACGAGCCAAAAAGTTAGGTTTGATAGCTTTTAGTACTCCCTTTGATGCGACCGCGGTGAATTTTCTGGAGACACTAAATGTACCGGCCTATAAGATAGCTTCATTTGAAAATATCGATATTCCGTTATTAAAAATAATAGCCCAAACCGGCAAACCGATAATAATGTCGACCGGGATGGCCTCACTGTCCGAACTTGAAGAATCTGTCAGGACAATCCGTGAAAGCGGTAACGAACAACTTATATTATTAAAATGTACCAGTGCATATCCGGCCGACCCGTCGGAGATGAATTTAAGGACCATCCCCCATCTTAGAGATCTATTTGCTGTTCAGGTCGGTTTATCTGATCATACGCTTGGTATCGGTGTGTCGTTGGCAAGCGTCGCCCTTGAGGCAACGGTCATTGAGAAACATTTTACGCTATCGCGTGCAGATGGTGGAGTCGATTCGGCCTTTTCCCTTGAACCGGGTGAGCTGAAAACTCTTGTAGAAGAAAGTAAGAACGCCTGGCAAGCCTTGGGTAAAGTTAATTATCATCGTACCGAAAAAGAAAATAAATCATTACACTTTCGTCGCTCGCTTTATATAACCGAAGATATGAAAGCCGGTGATATTATTACCGAAAATAATATGAGGGCGATCAGGCCCGGATTGGGACTTCCCCCAAAGTTTTATTACAAATTATTGGGCAAGAAAGTAAATTGCGATATCAGTCTGGGAACGCCTGTTTCATGGAGTATCGTTGGAAAATAGCAAACTAAATATTGATGTTGTCGCTTACGATGCCGGCGGTGCGGAAATTATGTCATCAATGGTACAACACGAGTTGGATAATTACAACTGGAGATTGATAACACCAGGCAATTCCCCGGCCAGAGTTATTTTTAAGCGGAAAAACTTATCGACTCTATTATGCGACAATAGTGCCGTTGAAGATATTTTCGATTGCTGGGATAAATCAAAGCCTGATTATCTTTTTTGCGGAACCGGCACCAACGGTTTTGAACTTTCTTTCA
>DAOUVS010000329.1 GCA_030667525.1 Candidatus Zixiibacteriota bacterium
CATACATTTGGTGATAATATCATCGAATTTGGCCGGAATCTTGGGATTGACTTCGCTCGGCAGTTTAAAACGGCCCATTGGTCTTTTGCCGATCAGGATCTCATAAACAATCACACCGATCGCGAAAATATCAGTCGTGAGATCAACGTTGGTCGATGATACCCGCTGTTCCGGCGACATATACGCCAGGGTTCCCATGACAACATCAGATTTGGTCATCTCTTGATCCGGTTTGCTTATTATCTGGGCGATTCCGAAATCGGCCATCATCGCATTACCCTGTTTATCGACCAGAATATTGGCCGGTTTGACATCACGGTGGATGACGCCATTTTTGTGGGCATAATCGATACCTTTGAGGGCCATCACGATCATTTCGAGTTTTTCACGGACAGTATATTCATTCGAATATATAATCTCTTTAAATGAGGTGCCGTCGATAAATTCCATCACGAAATAATACTGATCGTCTATTTTACCGCGATCAATAATATGAACGATATTCGGGTGGGACAAGCCGGCGATTGTTTTTGATTCACGATCAAATCGTCTGACTATATCAGAATCGGTGCTAAGTTCGGGTGAGAGGACCTTGATAGCAACATCGCGGTCGAGCGATTTTTGCCGTGCCTTATAAATTTTGGCCACGCCGCCCTGTCCGATCTTGGCTTCGATCTGATAATCTGGTATTTCCAGAACTGTTTGTTTGTTAGCTGTCTGCACCATATTCCATAAAAAATGAGGATATCCTTTTATTAGGGCTATCCTCATTATTAATCGGCAATATGACGTAAAAGCTTTATTTCAGAAGCATCATCTTTCTGGTTAATGATTGGTCATCGGTGATAAGACGATAGAAATAGACTCCACTTGGCGATGAACCGGCATTCCAGTTGACTTGGTGGTATCCGGCTTCCATCTCACCCTGAGCTAAATTGGCCACTTTTTGACCCAAAAGATTGAATATCTCAAATTTGACATTTGATTTGGTCGGCAGAGCAAAAGATATCATTGTTGACGGGTTAAACGGGTTCGGATAGTTCTGTGACAGCTCAAAAGTCTGGGGAAGAGCGCTTGTGATCTCGTCGTCGATACCGGTTGATTTTTTGATAATTATCATGGCTGGGGAAAAACTTGGAAGCAGGGCGCTTCCGCCGGTTTCATCGGCAAATTCCAACCGATTCCAGCGGCTGAATGTTTCACCATTAGCCTCAAATGAGATATCAACTTCGGCGGCGTCAATTGCCACATAATAATCGGGGGCGGCATTATCAACTTTGAGTTGTAGGGTGGCAATTAAGCCAGAGGTCTGGGATATCATCGAAATATCGTCTTCGTATGAGGCCATATACGTAATGGTAACTGATTCGCCGGTGATCGTGTAAGATTTCTCGATTGTACCGGCTGCAAGACTGCCGGAGAAATCGACGCCGGTGCAGGTGACATACGGGCTGCTGATAACTATTGGGATAATCATCGAGGTGACATTGGCATCACTGGCCGATAAGGTAATCTCGGCGGTAAAAACATCGCCCGATTCCACCGTTCTGCTTTGGACCATCACAAACCCGCCATAGGTGGCTGAAACTTCTGCCAATGCGACCAAAGGAGTGCAAGCGAATGCAAATAGTGTGAAGAGCAGTATCAATTTTCGCATGACTTTTTGTCCTTTCTGATTCCCCTTATTGGGGGCTATCTTATTATTATACATATTCATACCAGTTATATCAACCTATTTTCATCATCTATTTTTGCAAACCGAATGCCATTGTTTGCTAATCTCAATATTGATACGGTTGAGACCGAGAGTTGTTTAATTTGTAAACAGGTGTAAACCGGCCAAAGTCTGGCTTAATGCCTAATCAAGTGAATCGTAGAAATCCCAAAAAACTATAAGTTTCTTATAATCTGTTCTCTGGCATATAATTACAAAGAAATGGGTTCCCTCCGGAGGCGGACAGGCGTTTTGTCATTTTTTTACTTTTCGTACTATTAATTTTGTGGCATAATTGCTAAACGATTGTTGTTCAGGCGGTAATAAAAATGTTGAGTTGCAACAAAATGGGTTTGTTTCGTCATATTTTTTATTTCCCGTAGATCGAAATCCCAGAAAAGTGGTTTTGACAATTTTACTACAAAATTATGTGCGCGGCAGATGTCCTCGTTGTAAAGTGTCAAGAGATATGTTACAGTGTGTATCACCACATGCGTTACACTTATTTATTTAATGGGAATCAGCAACGACGCTGATTTCCCGGTTTTAATGTCTATTTCTCTGATATACATATGTC
>DAOUVS010000034.1 GCA_030667525.1 Candidatus Zixiibacteriota bacterium
CAACCCCGGCCATAACGTCAAAACCGATCCAGAAACCCCAAGGGGTCGCATCGGTTAAATTGGTCGTAACGCCCAAACCATAAATAAAACGATAGAGACCAACCGCGGCGGCCAGACCGGTAATTAACCATAAAACCAGTTTTGTGTTTTGTACCCTATTCATCAGTTGCTTCCTTTTTCTCTTCCTCGGTTTTTCCCATCGCATCCCGTCTGCGAATTATCCAGTTGAGACCGAGCATCGCTCCGCCCATCCCGACAAAAGCGTATGGTACCGATTTCATAGCCGGAGCCGTTGTCTGCGGCAATGGTTTGGTTCCCAGTTTCGTATTGTATGATAAAAATCCAAGGTCAATATCGGAAAGATATAAAACCGAGGTTCCGCCGATTTCATATTCTCCCCAAACTTTATCTATGTATTTACCGGGGTTATCTTTGATTCGCTGATGAGCCAATTTTATCAACTCATCCCGTTCGCCGAAAATAGTTGCCTGTTCGGGACAGATTTCGGTGCAGGCCGGTTGTTGATTATTTTTTAATCGGTCGTAGCAAAGAATGCACTTACGAACATATGGCACCGGTTCATCCCAATCGTAACGCGGGATACCATAAGGACAGGCCATCATGCAGTAACGACATCCAAGACATTTATCCTTGTCATAAACAACCGCCCCTGTTTCAGTTTTATGAAGTGCCCCGACCGGGCAGACCGTAACGCAAGCCGGTTCCAGACAATGACGGCATTGTTTGCGAATATAGTGATTATCCGGTTTTTTAATAATTGATGTCCAATTTTCGGCAGAAAGACCATCGTTTTTCTGCCAGATTCGGGGAACATCCATCTCCAGCTTATTTTCCTTTTTGCAGGCGGAGACGCACTTGAGGCATCCAATACATTTGGTGATATCGGTTAAAATCGCTTTGCTCATACCGCCGCTCCTTTCTTATTAAGAGTGGTGCATACTTTATCATCAGTATCTGCCGGGAATTTCCAGGCCAAAGTACAAATGACTTGGGATAGCGGCATCAAAACACAATGAGCGATTTTTGTGAATGGCATTAAAAGAAAAATCATATCACCGGAAAGAATATGTATCAGCATAAAGAGTCGATAATTCGACGGCGACAGATTTAGATGCGAACAGACAAAACCGGTCACAAATGGAATCAGCAGTAAAACCGGCCATAGAAAATCTTGTTTACGGCTGATAAAGCTGGACGATTTATTAAATATCCGTCCGATTATCAGCAATACTGCAAAAATAATAGTGGAAATCGTCAACCAGTAGGCCCAATTATACGGAAGAGCCGGCCATGAAAATCCAATTCCCTTTTCCCATAATTGAATATGGGCAAAAAGGAAAAGCGGGACCAGCAGTAATCCTATATGAAATAGAATTGAAAATATTGAGTAGATTGGACGATTATGAGCGATTCTTTTAACCGGAAATAACCATTCGATCGAACGACTGATTATCAAGCCCCAGGGGAGTGATTTGTCACCGGCCTTCTGATGGGCTCTGAAGATACTGTAAAGATCAAGCGCTATTAAGCGGGCTAATCCCAGTATCATTATTATTATACTGAAGCGGAACAGAGGTCCGCGAGCAAATTCAAGCAAAGAATCCATAATCTACTTCTCCTCCGCAATGTTTTCAGGTTGAACATCTTTTTTAACTATCAGTGAATCATCAAAAATGATGGCTTTGTAAATCAAATCGTGCAGACCCATCACTTCGCAGTCGATTTTCTGATCTTCAACCAATTCCCTTAATTGCTTCTTGCAGTTGGCGCACGGTGCAATAAGAATATTACATCCTGATCTGCGTATTTGATCAGCTTTTAATTTTCCGCCAATCGTTGTTCGGTAAGGTCTTATTTCATCAATGGAAATCGTTCCGCCGCCGCCGCCGCAACAGATATTATCCGCGCCAAATGGAGTCATTTCGACATAATTTTTGCAAAACGCCTTAAGTAATTCTCGCGGTTGATCGATAATCCATTTTTGACGAGCAATATTGCAGGGGTCGTGATAGGCCACTTTTTCGGTGACAATATTAGGATCAAATTTCAGCTTGCCTTCTTTCCAGACTTTATGCGTGTATTCCATAATATTGATAACCGGAAAAGCATCTTTGCCTCCACAATACGTCGGAAGATAATATTTTGCAGATCTTGAAGCATGCCCACACTCACCAATAAGTACATTTTTGCCTTTCAACCGTTTGGTTTCAGCGTCTATTTTTTTAACAACTCGTTCCAGTATTCTATCACTGTAAAAGAGGCCGTAATTAATACCGTCAAAATATCCGGTGCCGGTTGTCCAGGAATCGCCCGTGGCTGTAAATACCGCCGCGATGCCCATCAGCGTCTCGGCTTCCATCAGATAATCGCTAACTGCTGGGATGAAAACGTAATCGGCATTCTCTACGTCCATTGGGAATTTGATCTCGACATTTTTCTCTTCCAGCATGTCTTCTTCAAGAAACTCCAGGGTATCAATCAAAGCCGGAACCGGTATTGCCGAAGTATTGCCAGTAGCCCCTTCCAGTTGTTCCCGCGTGCTGACTACCAGCGCCCGCGGGGCAATGCCGATTTCGCTTAATATGTATCGTCCCAGATGGGTAATTAAAGCATGATCTATTCCTGAGGGGCACTCCAGAGTACATCGCCGACAGGCGGTACAGTTCCAGAAACTCTCAGCCATTTCCTGAATTTTCTCGTCAGTCAGATATCCGCTTCCCAAAAGACGACCCTTTAACATTCCACCCAGAGTAAAATGACGTCTATATACGCTGAGTAAAAGTTCCGAGCGGTAACACGGAATATCTTTGGGATCTCCTGTTGCCTGATAAACCTGGCAGGTTGTGGCGCAGCGGCCGCACTTCGCACTCATACGAATAAAATGATCCAGAGCCATTTTATAGTTAGAATGTTTCAGGATCGCTGCGAAGGCCTCCAAAAATCGCCCGGGGCGATCGTTCGTTTCAAAATCTTCAATATGATACCGAACATCCAGATTTTGTTTCTTCAATACTTCCGGTTTTCGCTGTGTGGCGAATGCCTTCCCTCGTTCTTCGGGTGTGATTGGATTTGTTCTCATTCATTCTCCGTTATATTAATAATCTATGTTCAACTTTTATTGGATTAATCATCTGTCTATTTTTCCCCTTAGATTTATTTTATCATGTCCTTCAATTGGCCCCGAGAATATGGGAACATCCATTGTGTTGGATTTTTCTTTAATAAGATTAATTTTCCCCGGACTAATAAACTCAATGCCGTATTCACTGCAGCTTTTTGCAATTTGAGGCGAATCGGTATAAATAAAGGCCAGAATATTATAGGGTGACTTAACTGAGTGATGGAACTCCTTAATTTCCTGATCGGGCCGATACGTATGCCCTCCGCAACAGATCGCAACTTTGATGCTTTTATTACAAAGAGGACATTGAATTTCAGCAATAAGATCCAATAAGGAAGTATCTTTGGAAAGATTATTGATTACCGAATAGCCGTTGGTTTCAAATAACTCTCTGGCCCAGCTAATCAGGTCGTCGTGCGAGACATCAAATTTGTCCTGTGATTTGATAATATCGTTTTTATAAACCGGCAACTCATTGGCGATATAACGAGCCAATACCTGATCTATAGAATCATTGATATTTGGAATAACCTCAATTCCGATGGCGGCCAATTGGTGCCGGTAAAACTCCTTGATGCCATTACAAATAAGAGTTTCTATATCAAACAGATGAAGAAGACGAACTCGTTTAAATCCTTCGCCAGCGGGACAATCGACCGTTTTGGACGAAACGACCTTATTATTTTTGATCTCAACAATTTCAAATGCCTTGGCCACTTCAAAACAGGGAGCAACTTTGTTGTTTAATTTCGGTATTGCAACATTCATCTTGCAACAATGCATAACAAAGATTGTGCCAAATTTCACAATATAGTTTATGTCATTGTGTCACTTTGCTTTATGGAATATGATTATTTATAGTTGTTGCAGAAATTGCAACGATTAATGTTGCAGCGCATCACACGATGTTGCAGTGCAATACTTTTTGGATTGAAAATATTTTTATAATTGCTTCAAATCAATATTAAATCTTTTGATTTTTCGCCATAAAGTAGTTCTATGGATTCCCAAATTAAGAGCGGCTTTTGAAATATTTCCGTCGCTTTCACGAAGAGTTGAAATTATCCGTGATTGTTCATTTACTGATTCAGAGACAGGTGTTGAATTGGTTTTGAATTCGGCTATTAAGCTGTCGTCAATTTTTGTCAAATCCAACGGCAGATGTTCCTTTTGTATAATACTGCTATGACACAAAACAAAACCATGTTCAATCAGATTTTCCAGTTCCCGAATATTTCCGGGATAATCATAGCTCATAAGAATATTCATAACTTCCGGGCTGACACTAATGATTTTTTTACCGGTCTTGGCATTAAACCGTTTGATAAAATGGTCCACCAAATGCGGGATATCCTCCCGTCTCTCTTTTAAAAATGGTAACGTAAATTTGACCACCGCCAGCCGGAAATATAGATCGTCGCGAAATTTCGCCTGAGCAACCAGTTTTTTCAAATCCTGATTAGTAGCAGCAATTATCCTGATGTTGGTTTTGACCGGTGTCGTTCCTCCCAAAGGTTCATATTCTCGCTCCTGCAAAAGACGCAGGAGTTTGACTTGAGTTGATAACGGCAGTTCGCCAATTTCATCAAAAAAAACAGTTCCGCCCTCGGCTGAAGCAAGTTTCCCCTCTTTGTCCTGCTTGGCATCGGTAAAGGCGCCCCTTTTGTATCCAAACAGTTCCGATTCAAAAAGTTGAGCCGGTAGTGTCCCGCAATTTATAATAATATTTTTCCCGTTTTTTCGCGGGCTTAAATTGTGGATGGCCCGTTCAAATAATTCTTTGCCTGAGCCTGATGGCCCTTGGATAAGAACGGTACTTTCACTTTCGGCAATATCGGGCAGGATTGCAAACAACTTATGAATCTCCGGACTTTTGGAAATTATATCTTCCATCGAATAGTTTCTGCTAAGTTCTTTGCGGAGATGCTCAATCGGCGAGAGATCTCGAAAAGTTTCGACCGCTCCCAGGACTTCATCATTGTCATCTCTTAAGACCGCCGTTGAAATACTGATCGGTATTTTTTCGCCCTGGCTGTTGATAATATTAACCGGCCGGTCAATAGCTTCGATACCTGTTTCCAGGGTTTCCTGCAACAGGCAATGCTCGCAAATATCGGAATGAAAAATATCCTGACAATGTCTGCCAATCGCCTGTGATGCCGGGATACCGGTGATTTTTTCAGCAGCGCGATTAAAGCTGGTAATAACTCTATCACTACTAACAGTAAAGACACCATCGGCAATAGAGCTTAATATAACTTTAAAAAATTTCAGGCTTTCAGGCTTGTCATCCATCTTTTATTCCAAATACTATTTCTGTTTGCAACATGGAATATATAATAATAATCCCCTGCAAGCAACCTATGACATAATTTAAAAGCCTGGAAATATTAGAAATTTATTAAGTTAGAATTAAGCTTGATTGGATAATTATTTTTTACATGACTCAAATTTTAATATTTTTTATATTAATTTTCACAAGATTATATGTAAGGAGTAATGAAAGGGACATATCATGTCAAAAATAGCAATCCTCTATTGTAAACGTATTCAAGATCACTCATGTATCGCCTGTGCCAAATGTTATAAAGGAATTGCCGAGAAAAACGGCGAATTTGATCAATAGGAGTTGAGAGATCAATGGCTCACGGAGCGTAACAATGTGATGCTTCCGAGGCAGATTTTTAAGAGAAGAGGAAACCTGAACGAGAGGTCTATTACTCACAGTAGTCAGCAATTACCAAATATAAGGAGATTGGCAATGAAAAAAGGAGAGAAACTTGTCATTATCGGTTGCGGCGGAGTCGGCGGTCCTGCTTCAATACTTTCCAAGAGGCTTATGCCTGAAGTGGAGGTCACTAACATAAGGGAAGAGAAGCGCTTCATAGTTCGGTGAGCGCTTCCGCACGTAGTGGCCGGTCTGGTCACTGGAGATTCAATCGTTAATCCTGACGCCAAACTTACCGGGGCGGGCGTTATTACCTTAATCGATCGGGTGACAAAAGTGGACCCCAAAGGCAAGAAGGTACTGCTATCCGGAGGTAAGGAATTAGCTTACGATAAACTGGTGCTGGGGATGGGGTCAAGTCCGGTCCTACCGCCCATACCGGGCAATGATCTTGACGGCATTTTTGTGCTTCGCTCACTTCGCCATGCCGAAGCTATGAGGCAGTTTTTGTCCATCAAGAAACCGAAGAGGCTGGTTTTTATTGGCGCCGGTTTTGTAAGTCTTGAACTGGCGGTTCTGTTGAAACAGGCTGATCCCGATTATGAGATAACTGTCATCGAGTGTCTTGGCTATCCACTTCCCACCATGCTTGACGCCGAGTTGGGGGGCCGTGTTGGCAAGTTCCTCGAGGAAAAGGGCATTGAGTTGAGAATGAACAGCCGGACAATAGATATTCTCGGCAAAAGTGGTGCGGTCTCGGGGGTCAAACTTGACTCAGGAGAAGTCATTAATTGCGAAATGCTGTTCATGAACGTTGGTGCCAGACCCAACCTAGATATCGCAATAGATGCCGGTCTCGTGATGGGTCAATATGGCATCGAAGTTAACCAGTTTCTCGAGACTTCAAACTCGGACATAATGGCTGCAGGGGATTGTGCTAATTGTTTCCACTTTGTTACTGGTAGGCCTAACCCAGGCGCACTGCGTGGCCCAGCAGTCATCATGGGAAGGCTTGTAGCCAAGCGTCTGGCAGGGTACGAAATTCCTTTCCCAGGCATTCTGAATGCATCCGCATGCAGCCTGATCGATCTAAACATAGCAGCTACAGGGCTTAGTGAGCAACAGGCTAAGGACGAGGGCTTCGAACCTCTCTCAGCCACAGTTGACTCCAGAAGCAAGCACGGGATGATCCCAGACATGAAACCATGGACACTGAAGCTCGTGTTCGACAAAAACTCAAAAAAGCTGATCGGGGGACAGATTTTAAGCGCTGACATATCACCGGTGAAAGAAATCGATGCCATTAGTGCCCTGATCCTTGGTGGAAAGACAATCGAGGACCTGACTGTGTTCATGACTGCGGGCAACCCGGACTGTTCCCCTGAGCCCAGCATGGAACCTATCGCCATTGCCGGAGAACAGGCGTTGCAGAAACTGCGAAACTGAAGCGATTTGTCCCTGAAGCGACTTCTCGGAACCTGCGTCAAATTGGCGATGGAAACTGCCGCCTGTCCAATCGATTTCGACGAGATCAAGACTCTATTGGAGAATAAATTCGGTATAAAGGTCTTACTAGGAACGCATTCTTATTGAGATTTATACCATAATATTTAAATACTTATTGGTCTCTATTTGCCTCCGCGTCCGCCGCCTTTTCCCATGTTTTGATGCTGGCACCCTTGGCATTCATAACTAACTCCTTTCGCACATGCCAAATCTACAAAACCACGTCTTAATTTCAAGTCATCCGTGTCCACTTTTGGCTGAAACGACACACCCCGCTTTAATTGAAAATCATCCCTTTGGCGAGGAAGTCAAAAGGTTTTTTATAGAGTTAAGAGCACTGGACTACAAACCTTACTCGAAAAAGACGATATATATCTTTTAAAAATACATTAATACTATTGACAGTTACTTTTCGCTTGATTAGCTTTTCCTAGCAAAAGTAGTGTTGAACCGTTTTGGAGTTGTAAGGCCATGTTGAATATATCTCAGGATAAGAGTAAGACAACATTTGACTATCTTCCTTTTAACGAAAAACACTATAGCGAATTTAAACGCAATAATATTGTACGGTTACTTTTAACTTACCTGACACCATTAATTATATTGGCAATATATTTCTTCTATCAGTATGATAAAATGGTTTCCGATAGTCAGCACCTTCATCTCAAAGCGATTGCTGAGAATCAGTCAAATACGTTTGATCTCTTTATTACAGAACGCATAGTTAACCTGACAAATTTAATAAATGACCCTGGATTTAATTTTCCGCCCACTACGGAAGATATGCAAATTTATCTGGAGAGACTCAGGCAAAACAGTCAGGCCTTTACAGATGTCGGCTACCTTGATTCTTCGGGCGTACAAATCGCCTATACCGGTCCTTTTCCTTCTCTTGAAAAACAAAATTATAGTACTGAAGCATGGTACATTGATCTTAAGAATAAAGATGGCAATTTTATTATAACCGATATTTATCTTGGTCTTCGTAACAAACCTCACTTTACAATTGCCATAAAAAGGATAATTGGAAAACAGATTACCATCCTGCGAACCTCGCTGGACCCCGAAAGAATGTACGAATATATTACATCGTTGGAGGGTGCACAAGAAGTATCGACTTCTATAGTGAACCATACTGGTCACTATCAATTGGTTAAGTCTCAGGTAGGTAAGCCTCTGGATGCGTCATCTTTTATGCCACCGAAAACGCCCAAACTGGGAATCGAAAATATAAAAATAGAAAAATCATCTTCAACCTATGCTTACTCCTGGCTAAAAACTGCTGACTGGGCATTGATAGCTCAAAGAACGGCAGATGAGAATGGTAATCTGCTGTCGGGATATCGCCTGAAAATACTAAGCATATCATTGGCGCTTATGGCCTTAATATCAATAATGGTTTATTACCGAGCAGGCAGGCTGGTTGAATTTCAAAAGGAAACCGATAGAACTCGGGCGCAATTGGAGCATGCCTCCAAGTTGGCCTCCGTGGGAGAACTGGCCGCGGGAATAGCGCATGAAATAAATAATCCGCTTGCCATTATTAACGAGGAAGCGGGATTGATGAAAGATCTCTTGTCAGCCAATTTCGGAGATCCACCTGAAACCAGGGAATTAATACAATATTTAGATAGTATTCATGAATCAGTTTTTCGCTGCCGAGATGTAACCCGAAAACTGCTGGGATTTGTTAGAAAAACCGATATGGATATATCACCTCACAGTATTCACAAGATTATTGATAATGTGGTTGACGGAATCCTGGGCAAGGAAATGGAAGTATCGAACATAGAAATGGTCAGACAATATGATAATAACATTCCGCAAATGCAGACTGACGCCAATCAGCTTCAACAGGTATTATTAAATATTCTTAATAACGCTATTGATGCTCTTGAAGATAACCCCGGTAAAATTTCAATTACCACCGGATTGGTAAAAAAGAAAATACAGATTATAATTACCGACACCGGAATGGGTATGACCAGAGAACAAATTGAAAAAATATTTTTACCTTTCTATTCTACCAAAGAAGTCGGGAAAGGGACCGGCTTGGGACTTTCTGTGAGTTATGGAATAATTAAAAACATGGGTGGCAAAATTGAGGCCGAAAGCACCCCGGGGAAAGGAAGTTCATTTATATTGACCATACCTTTACACAGCAAAGGTTAAGAGTAATAGATTTTAAGCAAATTTGTATTTGAGAGGTTCTTTTTAGATACTGGAGAAACGATGGATGAAAAACGCGTTAAGGATTTAATGGTGCCGATTGACAGATATGGATTGGTTTCACAAGACGCCACTCTTTTGGAAGCGATCCAGGTTTTGCAAAAAGCGCAGAAAAAATGGGATCGCAGACGTCAGCCATTTCGCGCCGTTCTTATAATCGATGAAAATAAAAAGGTTGTTGGAAAACTTGGCGAGCGTGCATTTTTAAAGGCTTTGGAACCGAAGCGAAATGCATTGGGTGATGTAAGTAAATTATCCAGCGCCGGTGTCAGCAATCAAATCATAAACACGGTAATGAACCATTATCAGTTTTTTCAGGATAAATTATCTAATCTTTGTTACCAAGCTCGCGATATTAAGGTAAAAGATGTTATGCATCCTATTGCTGAAAGCATTGATGAGAACGCAACATTATGTGAAGCTATAACAAAAATTATTATGTGGGACACCTTATCTGTATTAGTTACCAGAGCGAGTGAAATAGTCGGCCTACTGCGAATATCAGACATTTGCCAGGAAGTTGCCGAGCAAATGAAAGCGCTTTCATTGGAGAATAATGATTAAAATCGGAGTAGAATAATGCCTAAGATTTTGCTTGTGGATGATGAAGAGCAATTCCGAACTTCAATTGTAAAACGGTTGAATCTACGTGATTATGAAACCATAGATGTCAATAATGGCGACGATGCCATAAAGTTGGTTCGTAATGACAGCGACATAGATATCGTTATTTTAGATCGCAAAATGCCGGGTATGGATGGTGAGGAGGTTCTTAAGGAAATCAGGCATTATCGGCCAGCCCTTCAGGTAATAATGCTGACAGCTCATGCCAGTATGGAATCAGCCATGACGACCGGACGCTTAGAAGCATATTCATATTTAGAAAAACCTTGTGATTTCGATGAACTTGTAAAAGTTATTGATTCGGCTCGTCAAGATAAAATTCACGTAATGGCCAGACAAGAAATTCCTCATGTTGAGAAAGGTTCGTTGTGGAACTGGCTTAAAGGTTCGCATAACTCACGGCCAGGAATTATTTTACTCGGCTTAATAATATTTACGATTTTGGCTCTGATGCCGGCTCCTCAGCGAATGATGGATTTATTATCTACTCCCAAGACAGGCAAGGCATTAGATATAAATCAGGGATATTCCGGATATTTTCAGATGAAAGAGGGCGAAAATATAGCATCATATTACGGACATAAATACAGCCTGGAAGAAAAACAGAATGATGCCAACGGCAATAAAACTGTAATCCCTCTGACTCCTGATCAAGCAGCCTTTCGGGCCAAGGTGATGTTGGGTATTTTAATTGTGGCCGCGCTTTTCTGGGCAACCGGGGCAATTCCCGTCGGAATTACCGCCTTACTAGTTGGTGTGTTTATGTATTTTCTTGGAGTTCTGAAACCCGACGATATCGCTCAGGCATATTCCAAAGATGCTGTTATTTTTATATTTGGTGTTTTGTCAATGTCCTTCGCAATTAGCAAAACAGGACTTGATCGGCGAATAGGATTACTTCTTTTAGGACCCGCCAAAAATTTAAAACTGCTGTTATTTTTGTTTTTACCAATGTTGGGAATAGCCTGTTCCTTTGTTTCGGAGCATGCTTTAATTGCTTTTATTATGCCCCTTTTTATGGTTATTTATGCCTCGACCATACGCGCCGCGGGGGTTAAACAGGATAAAGCACTGGCGGTTATGTTTGTTTTATCGCTTTGTTTTGTAGCCAATTGCGGGGGGCCGGGATCGCCGGCGGCCGGAGGTCGTAATGCGGTCATGATGGGAATTCTTTCTGATTATGGTATTGCCCCGACATTTGGCCAATGGGTACAATATGGTTTACCATTTGTTCCGGTTATGGCACTGGTCATTGCAACATATTTCTTTATAGTGTTTGGCAGAAAAATTAAGGTTAAATCTCTTAATGTTTCCTCGATAGTAAAACAATCCGCTAAAAAAATAGGTCCAATGAACCAAAAAGAATATATTACCGCTGCAATATTAATCGGTTTGATTGCTTTATGGATAACCACCAGTGATATTTTCGGAATGGGTGGACCGGTTATTCTGGCCTTGGTTCTCCTTAATATTTTTAGAGTTTTACGCTGGCGTGATATTGCCGGTATTCAATGGGAAGTGGTTGCCTTATATGCCAGCGCTTGTGCTCTTGGCAAAGGATTGGCGGTTACCGGAGCCGCGTTATTTCTCGCCGACAGTTTTATCGGTATTCTGCCGGAATTTCTAAAAAGTGGTGAAGGCCTTGCAATTGCCACCAGTCTTTTTACAGGAATTGCTACTAATTTTATGAGTGACGGAGCAACCGTATCAGCTATTGGACCTATTACAATTCCAATGGCGACCATTTCCGGAACTCATCCCTGGATGATTGGTTTTACCACAGCCTTTGCATCATCGTTTGCCCATATGCTTATAATTGGAACACCCAATAATGCCATCGCCTATGCTATGGCAAAAGATCCTGTTACCGGGGAGCAACTGGTGACTTTGAGCGATTTCTTTAAGCATGGCTTTATAGTTCTAATACTTTCATTTTTGGTTTTATGGTTTTGGACTATTTTGGGTTACTGGCGTTATATAGGATTTGAAATTTAGTAAATAGAGGTGCATGATGTCTAAAAAAATCAAACTTTTGATAGTTGATGACGAAATCAAATTTCTTGACTCAATCGCAAAACGACTTGAACTTAGAGATTTTGATGTTACCAAAGCTACCAATGGTCAGGAAGCAATTGAAGCGACACATAACGATAAATTCGATTTGGCCTTGCTTGATCTGAAAATGCCGGGAATGAACGGGAAAGAAGTCCTGGAAATAATAAAAAAAGAGCACAAGTATCTCGAAGTTATTATCCTTACCGGGCATGGCTCAATGGATTCGGCAGTTGAATGTACCAAGTTAGGCGCCTTTAGCTATCTTCCAAAACCGTACGAACTGGAAAAACTTATTGAAATACTTCAACAAGCGTATGAAGCTCGCCTGAAGAACAAATTTTCCATGGATCAGGCTCGTATGGAAAAGCTTGCAAAACTCGCCACCGGATCGAGCGCTTTGGGAATCCTTCGCGCAATGCGCGAAATGGATGACGATGAGAAATGAAGAAAATATTTTCCGATTTTTTGCTGACAATAAGATCCAAAATTTAGTTAAATTTCTGGACATTCGTTGCTTAGCACGGTTGAGAGTTAAGATTACGGCGGCCTGATTTCCTACTATAAAACGAAGACAACCAGGCACAAAGGTATCTTCAAACTTAGACCAATTCAATATACTAGAATAAATAGAATCAATTGATATTGAACAACATCAATCAACAATATAAAATATTATTGTGTTTACTCTGCTAATATATCAGATTTAAATGTAAAGTGTTAGGATATGGTTGATTGCAATTGCAATATTTACATGAATAACCGCAATTTCTGCTAAAATTGAAATAATTCATACCGATATATTTAAGTATCTTAGTTGATTAATATCAGAAGAATAGTTATGGTAAACGAAGAAACACAAAAAAGATCAAAGAAAGCGTGGGATAAAACACGCAAACGGCAAACGAACAACTGGTCAGGTAAGGGCAGAAAAAACCGCTTGTCAGATTATGACGAGGACAATTCTTGCCGGATCAGAAAAGAAAAAAAGAAGAATCGAATCGATTGGCAGGAATTTCTCATGGAGGATGAGTACGATTTAAATGACGGATAAAGGGATTGTTATCCGTGGACATGGGAAGTCGTTTACAGTTCGTTGCAATGGCAGGGATATTCCATGCGAAATCAGGGGGCGGTTAAAATACGGAACCGCTCAAATTACGCCGGTTGCAGTCGGCGATGATGTCGAGATCCTGCTTGGCGCTGACGGTTCCGGTGTTATTGAAAAAGTTGCCGAACGGCGAACCATGTTTTCTCGTCCGGCCAAGACCAGTGACACGAAACGGCAGGTTATCGCCGCCAATATCAGCCAACTCGGAATAATTGTTTCATCACAAAACCCACCATTAAAGCCGGGGTTGATCGACCGGTTTATTATTGCCGCTGAAATGGGTGATCTCAAACCGATTATTATTGTCAACAAAAGCGATCTCGGTCGCCCGGAGATCGCCGATGAACTTGAAAAAGCTTACAGCAAAATCAATGTTCCGATTATCTTTGTCTCAGCCGAAACGGGTGAGTCGTTTGACGAGCTGAGAAAAATTCTCAAAGATGAACGAACGATTTTTGCCGGACATTCCGGTGTCGGCAAATCGACAATATTAAACAGACTGGTTCCAGGTTTAAATATAAAAGTCAAAGAAGTTTCCAAATACAGCGATAAGGGAGTTCATACTACTTCTGCAATTGAGATGTATGAAATTCCCGGAGGCGGCTTTGTGGTTGATAGCCCGGGAATAAAAATATTAAGATTGTGGGAACTAAAGCAGGAAGATCTGCCTTATTATTATAAGGAGATGGAAGAGTATCTGGATCAGTGTCGTTTTACCGGATGCAGTCATACTCATGAACCTGATTGCGTTATCAAGGACGCTGTTGATAAAGGTCTGATTCCAAAGTTCCGATACGAAAACTATGTGACCATATATAACTCGCTCGGAGAGATTAACTGATTGCGATAGGAAAACAATGGGGAAATTCAGGTTAGCAATAGGACTTCATAATCATCAGCCGGTCGGCAATTTTGATCATATCTTTGAAGAAGCACATAACCAGGCCTATTCGCCGTTTATTAAGCTGCTTCAGCAGTATGAAAATATCCGTCTGTCGCTGCATCAATCAGGGATTCTCTGGAACTGGCAGGAACAGAACCATCCCGAATATCTGGAGATGGTGAAAAAGCTTGTTGAACAGAACCGGATTGAGCTTATGACCGGTGGATTCTACGAACCGATCTTACCCTCAATTCCTGACCGTGATAAAAAAGGACAGATCGAACTTCTCAATAAATATCTGAATGATAAATTTGATGTTGAGCCAACTGGATTATGGTTAACCGAACGGGTCTGGGAACCGCATCTTCCCAAAACATTGAAACAATCGGGCGTGCATTATTTGCCGATTGATGATACTCATTTTCTTTATGCCGGATTTCAGCATGAAGATCTAAAGGGTGTTTTTGTTACCGAAGAAGAGGGCTATCAAATCAGACTTTTACCGATTCAGAAAAAACTACGCTATTTGATTCCGTTCGGTACTATTGAAGAGGTTATCAACGAACTTAAACAACAGGCCGAAAAAAACCCGGACGGGATGGCGATCTATGCCGATGATGGTGAAAAATTCGGAAGTTGGCCCGGTACTTTTCAGCATTGTTATACTGAAAAATGGCTTGAGGAGCTTTTTGCAGCACTCGAATATAATAACGACTGGCTCGAAGTCTGTCCTCTTGGTGAAGTGGCGATAACCGAACCGGTGGGGCGGGCATATCTGCAGTCGGCCTCATACGCCGAGATGCTGCATTGGTCTTTGCCATCCAAAGCTTATATTGAATTTGAAGATTTTGAGCAGTGGCTTAAAGATAGTGGTAAAATAAAAGATTACGGCCGTTTTGTTCGCGGTGGGCATTGGCGCGGATTTTTAAGTAAATATCCCGAATCAAATCTGATGCACAAAAGAATGCTTTCGGTTTCCGAAAAGCTGGCCGAATTTGAAAAGAATAATCCTGAGGATACTGAAACAATAAACAAAGCCCGCGAACAGCTCTATGCCGGACAGTGCAACTGCCCTTACTGGCACGGTGTTTTTGGCGGATTGTATCTTCCGCATCTGCGGTCGGCCATTTTTGAAAATCTTATCGGTGCCGAAAAATTAATAAGCGGATTACCACGCGATGATACCAAAACTGAAATATCCGATTACGACTGCGACGGTTTAGATGAAATTATTGTGACGACCAATAAATTTATTTCGGTTATTAAACCATCTTCTGGCGGAAGTATGGTAGAACTAAATTGTCTCGAAAGCAATTTTAACCCGACCGATATTCTCAATCGGCGTCGTGAGGGTTATCATCGGAAACTTTCATCGGCAGTTATAAATGGCGTCAAAGGCGAAAGCAGTTCAAATTCAATTCATGATTCGATAAAAACCAAAGAGTCAGGACTGGAAAATCTTCTGGCCGAGGACTGGTATTTGAGACGATGTTTTATCGATCACTTTTTTGGCGATGATGTTAATATAGAAAATTTCTTATCCGGGAAATTTTACGACCGTGGTAATTTTGTGCTGGAACCTTATCAACATATTAAAGATAGTAAGCCCGGTATAATCGATCTCCGAAGATTTGGACATTTTCAGCAAAATAATATTTCCAAAGCGATAAGAATTGATAAGCGGTACCATTTCAGTTTGGACTCAGAAGCGATCTCGGTTGGTTATTGTCTGACCGCATTAAACGAAGATATTAGCGATGTTCGTTTTGCGGTTGAAAACAATTTCAATTTCCAGGCGGGACATGCTGACGACAGGTACATTCTTTTTAACGGCCAAAAGGTTGGTGATGGTTATCTCGATGCCACTGTGATGCGACCGGAGAATTATAGTATCATTATGCAGGATGATTGGCGCAAATTTGCAGTCGCGATGATGGTTGACAAAACCGCCGAAGTTTGGCAGGGACCAATTAATACGGTCTCACTTTCTGAAGGCGGATTTGAAAAGGTTTATCAGGGAACATCGCTAATTAATCTGTTTAATCTGCATTTGAAAAAGGGCGAACCGACAGAAATTAGTTTCTTACTTTTCGCTGGAAATCCAAAAACAATGCCGAACCGCTTTCTAGTCGACCAAAATCAAATAGTTACCGCCGGGCAATAGCTCTGCTATAATCTAAATTCTGATTTGAAGATTTTCAATATCTCTTCGGCGATAATATAATGTCCCTTAAAAGTCGGGTGACAATG